>NZ_BAEB01000051.1:0-284 GCF_000241225.1 Acinetobacter sp. NBRC 100985
TTGATCTTGTGACTGGTGTAATCGATGGCATCACAGGTGGTACGATGGTAGCCCTATCGATTTAGTGACTGGCGTGATTGACGGCATTACTGGTGGAACAGACGGTAGTCCGATTGATCTTGTCACTGGTGTGATTGATGGAATTACGGGTGGAACAGACGGCAGCCCAATCGATCTTGTCACTGGTGTGATCGATGGCATCACAGGCGGTACTGATGGTAGCCCTATTGACCTCGTCACTGGTGTGATCGATGGCATCACGGGTGGAACAGACGGTAGTCCGA
>NZ_BAEB01000050.1:0-2466 GCF_000241225.1 Acinetobacter sp. NBRC 100985
AGTGTCTTTTTATTTTTAATTAGATATAATTTAAAATAAGTTTATAAAATCATTTTTTTCGATTTTAAAACTATCTTTTAAATCTAAAATACGATTAAACACAGGTTTCTCTGGATTGTGATCATGTTGATCCGCGACAAAGTAACCTTCACGTTCAAATTGGAAACGATCTTCTGGTTTTGCTTGTGCCAAAGCAGGTTCAATCACCGCTTGAACCACTTTTAATGATTCAGGATTTAGGTGCGCTAAGAAATCATCATCTGCATCTGGCGCAGCTTCAGTAAATAAACGATCATAAATACGAACTTCAGCAGGCACACCTTTGCTCGCAGAGACCCAATGAATCACGCCCTTAACCTTACGTCCTTCAGGGTTTTTACCTAAAGTTTCAGGATCAATTGAACATTTTAGTTCAATGATTTCACCACTTGCATCTTTAATCACTTCATCACATTTGATCACATAAGCATGGCGTAAACGCACCTCACCTTCTGGTATTAAACGCTTAAAGCCTTTTGGCGGTACTTCTTCAAAATCTTTACGATCAATATAAATTTCACGTGTTAATGGAATAACACGCTCGCCCATATCAACATTCGGATGACGTTTATGCGTTAAATCTAATTCTTCTGGTAAATTAGTTAACGTTACTTTCAATGGATCAAGCACCGCCATACCACGAGCTGCTGCATTTTCTAAAGACTGACGAATACAGAACTCAAGCATCGCGACATCAACAATACCATCAGTTTTTGATACGCCAACACGCTTACAGAAATCACGTAAACCCTCAGGTGTGAAACCACGACGTCGCATCCCAACGACAGTTGGCATACGTGGGTCATCCCACCCTTGTACATAATTACCTTCAACCAGTTTACGTAATTTACGTTTAGAGGTAATCGTATAATCCACATTTAAACGAGAAGATTCATACTGACGCGGTACAGCCTGAGAATGAACTTTTTCTACAATCCAATCATAGAATGGACGGTGGTCTTGGAATTCTAAAGTACAGAGTGAATGAGTAATACCCTCAATCGCGTCAGATAATGGATGAGCATAGTCATACATTGGATAAATTTTCCATTTATCGCCTGTTTGGTGATGTTCTGAATGAAGCACACGATAAAGAATCGGGTCACGCATGTGTACATTCGGACTCGCCATATCAATCTTGGCACGTAGTACAGCACCGCCTTCTTTGATTTCACCATTACGCATTTGTTCAAAGCGCGCAAGATTCTCTTCAACAGAAGCATCGCGATAAGGTGAGTTTTTACCCGGCTCAACGAAATTACCGCGATTCAGCTTAATTTCTTCTGGAGTTTGCAAATCAACATAAGCATCACCTTGTTCAATCAACTGAACAGCCCATGCATACAGTTGATCAAAATAACCTGAGGCATAGCGAGGCTCGCCATTCCAGTTAAAACCTAACCATTTCACATCGTTGGCGATACCATCAACATATTCTTGTTCTTCAGCATCTGGGTTAGTATCGTCAAAACGTAAGTTACATAACCCATCAAATTCCTCAGCAATACCAAAGTTCAAACAGATTGCTTTTACATGACCAATATGTAAATAACCATTTGGCTCAGGAGGGAAACGTGTAACAACTTTTTGCGTACGTCCATCTTTTAAATCATCAGTAATGACTTGACGTACAAAATCTAAGCCTACCTGTTGTTCTTGCTGCTCAGCATCGACAGTGGCTTGGGTATTCGGTGTCGGGTTCTTTGGCAGTTCTGAAACAACATCATTTGGCTTCATAGGGAGTAAATCACTTCTTACTGTTAAAAATAGGACATAAAAACGCAATCTTTGCTTTTTCTCAAAGATTTTAACGTTTTTTACTTGCCTTGTAGTTTACAGTTTGCTTATGCTTCTCTCAACCAAAAACCCATGGTCACAAGACCATGTTTAGGAGATTAATGTAATGAGTTTTCCTCAAGTCGAATTAAATACCAACAAAGGTCGTATTGTTCTTGAGCTTAACGCTGAAAAAGCACCAAAAACGGTTGCAAATTTCTTAGAATATGTACGTGACGGTTTCTATGACGGCGTAATTTTCCACCGTGTGATTGATGGTTTTATGATCCAAGGCGGTGGCATGGATGAAAACTTTAAAGAAAAAGCAACGCGTGACTCAATCGAAAACGAAGCTGACAATGGCTTAAGCAACGATGAAGGTACAATCGCAATGGCGCGCACACAAGCACCTCACTCTGCTTCTGCTCAGTTCTTTATTAACGTAAAAAACAACTCTTTCTTAAACCACACTGGTAAAACAGCTCAAGGCTGGGGTTATGCAGTATTTGGTAAAGTTGTTGAAGGTATGGACATTGTAGGCGAGATTAAAGGCGTTCGTACTGGTAACCGTGGTTATCACGCTGATGTTCCTTTAGAAAACGTTGTGATTGAATCTGCTAAAATTATCTCTGAATAATAATCCTCCTACCT
>NZ_BAEB01000049.1:0-1902 GCF_000241225.1 Acinetobacter sp. NBRC 100985
CTTGTCACTGGTGTGATTGATGGTATTACAGCTGGTACTGATGGTAGCCCAATTGATCTTGTGACTGGTGTAATCGATGGGATTACTGGTGGAACAGACGGTAGTCCGATTGATCTCGTCACTGGTGTGATTGACGGCATCACAGGTGGTACCGATGGTAGCCCGATTGATCTTGTTACTGGTGTCATTGACGGCATCACGGGTGGTACGGATGGTAGCCCAATTGATTTAGTGACTGGTGTGATCGATGGCATCACAGGTGGAACAGACGGTAGCCCGATTGATCTCGTCACTGGTGCTCTTGATGGTATTACAGGCGGTGATCTTGCTAATAATCCTGTCACAGGTATTGTTCAAGAAGGTATCGATATTCTACAAGGCGTTGAAAGCTTAAAAACTGAAATTATCAATACGAGTATTGATACTGTTGCTGACACCATCATCGGAGCTTTCCCTCAAGCTGAACATCCTGTCGGTGATATTGCTGACCTAGGTACCCTCACTTTTGAAACTTCTCGCGATACCGTAAATGGTACTTTAGAAACCGTGTCTGATTTGGCAGGGGCTGATCTCAGCAGTGCTTTAGATTCTGCAACAGGTGTCATTGAAACCTTAGTTGATAATGGTTCTGCTGCAATTGGTATTGTTCAACATATTGCTGATGACCTTGGCAATCTCGGTGATCTTGCTGATGGTACACCACTAGAAATGGTGACTGATGTCATTGACGGTATTACTGGCGGTACCGATGGCAGCCCAATCGATCTTGTCACTGGTGTGATCGATGGAATTACGGGTGGAACCGATGGCAGCCCAATCGACTTAGTCACTGGTGTGATTGATGGCATTACAGGCGGTACTGATAGTAGTCCAATTGATCTTGTCACTGGTGTGATTGACGGCATTACAGGTGGTACCGATGGTAGCCCTATTGACCTCGTCACTGGTGTGATCGATGGTATTACAGGTGGTGATCTTGCTAATAATCCTGTCACAGGTATTGTTCAAGAAGGCATCGATATTCTACAAGGCGTTGAAAGCTTAAAAACTGAAATCATCAATACGGGTATTGATACTGTTGCTGACACCATCATCGGAGCTTTCCCTCAAGCTGAACATCCTGTCGGTGATATCGATGACCTTGGTACCCTCACTTTTGAAACTTCTCGCGATACTGTAAATGGTACTTTAGAAACCGTATCTGACTTGGCGGGTGCTGATCTTAGTGGTGCTTTAGATTCTGCAACAGGTGTCATTGAAACATTAGTTGATAATGGTTCTTCTGCAATTGGTATTGTTCAACATATTGCTGATGACCTTGGCAATCTCGGTGATCTTGCTGATGGTACACCACTAGAAATGGTGACTGATGTCATTGACGGTATTACTGGCGGTACCGATGGCAGCCCAATCGATCTTGTCACTGGTGTGATCGATGGAATTACGGGTGGAACCGATGGCAGCCCAATCGACTTAGTCACTGGTGTGATTGATGGCATTACAGGCGGTACTGATAGTAGTCCAATTGATCTTGTCACTGGTGTGATTGATGGCATTACAGGTGGTACTGATGGCAGCCCAATTGATCTTGTCACTGGTGTGATTGATGGCATTACAGGTGGTACTGATGGTAGTCCTATTGATCTTGTGACTGGCGTAATTGATGGCATCACAGGTAGTACTGATGGTAGTCCGATTGATCTCGTCACTGGTGTGATCGACGGCATTACAGGTGGAACCGATGGCAGCCCGATTGATCTCGTCACTGGTGTAATCGATGGCATCACAGGTGGTACTGATGGTAGTCCAATTGATCTCGTCACTGGTGTTATCGATGGCATCACAGGTGGTACTGATGGCAGCCCAATTGATCTCGTCACCGGTGCTCTTGATGGTATTACA
>NZ_BAEB01000048.1:0-563 GCF_000241225.1 Acinetobacter sp. NBRC 100985
GCTGGGTAATCGATACCATCAACTGTGACCACACGGTTGCGGTTGGGTCATCAATCGTACCCGTTAACTCTGGGGTTTGGTCATTGGTGTCTAGATCGTTCAAGCTCACCATTGGCGCGACCGTATCCACTGTATAGGTTTGGCTATCAGTCACACTGCTGCTGTTGCCTGCTGCATCCATAAAGGTCACATTGGCATCAACGGTTAAGTCTGGATCGTTGAGTAAGTCGCTACCTGCAACATCAACACTCCAGGTACCTGCAACGGTATCAACGGTTGCCGTGTAATCGGTACCATTGACACTCACCGTCACTACTGTGCTGGTCGCATCAGCTGGGATACCCGTCAACACACCGGTTAAGGTCACATTGCTCGACAGAGACTCGGTTTCATTGAGTACGTTGTCCGCAGTGATATCGTCAATGCTAAATACCGTTGCGGTTGGGTCTGGTGGGGTTAAGTCAACGGTTAAGCTGCCAGTGTCTGTACCCACATTGCCCGCTGGGTCGGTTGCCGTGACCGTGATTGGATAGGTGCCTTCCGCTAAGCTTGGTAAGGTATTA
>NZ_BAEB01000047.1:0-27807 GCF_000241225.1 Acinetobacter sp. NBRC 100985
GTGTGGCTTTTTATTATTTTTTCTTAGAAATCCACATTGTGATTGTCGCGTGAAAAACCTTTTCATTGAGTTGATCAAATACATCGACATTCACCAAATATTCTCCAGCTTTATCCCAGTCATAATGACTTTCAACAGGTGTTGCTACTGCAATTAAGTCTGTTTCTGCTTTCTTTAAATATTCAACGGTCATCCCTTTCGGAATCCAGCGATGAGTTGCAGGCACAGTCACTTCTGTCATTGTTCCACCTGCGAGTTCTGCCATATTGCACATTGCAATCGCATGAACTGTGCCGATGTGATTGAGCACTGAGCGCTTTTTCTTAATCGATATTTTACAAAAGTTTGGTTTTAGCTCTTCAAATAATGGGGAAATGCTACTGAAATAAGGTGCTTTTAAGCAGAGCATTCGAGTGAACGTCCACTTTCCAGCAGGTAATGCTGATACTTTATTCCATAATTCTAAAGTTGAAGCCATTGAATTTCTCGCTAACAGAATTAAATTCTAATACAGAATATAATTCTGTTTACAAATAATGGTCAAGTCATACACAATAGTTCCGACGGTTGGCTATTTAAAATTTACTATGCATATGGCTCAGAAATTATTAGAACGTTTATATCCTCAACGCAGATCATTGCTCAAAAGGAAAATTTTGTCGGATGCATTGTCATGTTTTCTTGAGTTCGGTTTGGATACCACCAGTATTGAGATGATTCGGGACAAATCGGAAAGTAGTGTGGGTGCGATTTATCATCATTTTAAAAATAAAGAAGGCATCATTGCAGCATTGGTATTCGCTGCTTTAGATGATCAAGCTGACTTACGTGATCGTTATTTAGATGAGGCGCAATCATTACAAGATGTGATTTCTGCATTGATTTATAGCTATGTTGATTGGGTATCTGATCAACCGCAATTCGCGAAATTTTTATTATTAGCACATTTCAGTGTTATGCAAAGTGAATATAAACAGGCATTAAGCGAAAAAAATATAACAAGAAATCAAAAAATTATGGCTCATATTTCACGCTATTCAGATTTTGAATCATTTAAAAATATACCGATCGAGCTGATCATGTCATTGGTGATTGGTGCATCTGAGAGTTATTGTCGCGCTTGGTTGTCTAACAAAGTGGTTGCTGATCCGAAAGCGTATAGGGAAATATTGGCACAAGCAGCGTGGGGTTCTTTGCAGGGTTTAAGCAATCAATATAAAACGATTGAGAAAGATCATTCGGGTGAAACGTTATGACCGCATTAGAGCAAAGGCAACTATTTAATGGCGTTTGTCTATGTGGGGCAATCAAATTTAAATTTTCTACTTCAAAAATTAAAACGATCTATCGTTGTTACTGTAGTTTATGTCGTAAGCAGAGTGGGGCTGCATCGAATACGGCGACATTAATTTTGTCAGAACAATTTGACTGGCAACAAGGTCTGCAATTCGTTCGGACGTATGTCAAAGCAACAGGCTTTACCAGTTCGTTTTGTACAGAATGTGGTTCGCCTGTACCTAATGCATTAGGCAGTAATCCAAAAATTATGTGGATTCCTTTAGGTTTGATTGAAAAAGATTTTGTCCCTGAGAAAGAATTGAATTTTTGCATGAACTCACAAGCCAATTGGTCTAAAAATAATACCGTCCCGGTTGCATTTGATGAATTGCCAACGGGTGCGGAGTTCCAAGATTACTTTGAGTTGAATAAATAAAAAGCAGAAGACAACAGTCTTCTGCTTTTTAGATAAATTATTGTATTTATTTGAATTGAATAGAACCATTCGCATTCACAGTGATTTTTGATTCACCAGCTGCCATATCTTGTGCAGGTGCTGTCTCGGCCATTGCAAATTTAGCGACACCACCACGCATCATGGGTTGTGGGAAATAATTACTCGTATTTAAATTAAGACTGACCAAATTGTATTGTGCTTTATTCCAAGCCTGAGTAATGGCTTGCGCGCGTTGTTGAAAGTTTTTTGAAGCTTCAATCATCAATTCATTTTCAACTTTCTTTCGCTGTTCATCAGATACAGTAAAGTTGATGGATTGGGTCTGGAAGTTCTGTTGCAATTCGCTGACCAATTGGCTTGCAGCTTTGAAATCTTTACTTTCAAGTTGAATTTCTGCACGAGCACGCCATTCTTTTAGCTTTCTACTGTCATTGTCATAAATTGGATATGTGCTTTGAGCACCTGTTTCCACCTTAACTTGCGGATATTTACGAGCAATCGCTTGCGCTTGATTCATCAGCTGATTGATCTGATTAGAAAGTTCAGCAGGTTGTTTATTACTTTTCTCAATATATAAAACAGCTTGCATTTCATCGTTGGCAACTTGGCGCGAAGCATCTGCCTGAATATTTACAACGTTATAGTTCAAATCGTTGGTCTCTTGAGCAAAAAGTTGTGGGCTAAGGGTCGCGCCAATCATCAACGTCGCGAGTGCTAAATTACGCATAAAATTTTCCTTAGAATTTCTATTAAAAAAATTATTTTTACAGCTTTGATCCTAAAATGAACTGATGGGGAACTTCTGCATATTTTGTGGTTTCTTTGTAAGAGATTATCTATGTTTTGCAACATAAAATTAAAATAAAAAACATTAATAATTATATGGTTATGTTTATTTATTTGACCATTTATCTAAAAACCAAGACCCAGATAAAAAAAGCTTACTTTCTTAAGCTTGTCACATAGTATGATGATAATTCATCATAGTTCATTGAAAGAAACATTTTTTCAATAATATTAGATGAATGTGGGGCATAAAAAGTGTTTATTTTCTTTAAAAATTAGGTATCATCTCGCACCTAGTTAAAAGATATAAAACATTGTGTCTGTACTAGAATCTAAAAAGCACCGAGTCAAACGACCACAAGTCACCAGACTTATTTCTTTTACCCATATCAGAGATGGTAATTCGATATGAGCGTTACTTCCGTAAACCCTGCCGCAAATGCAACTAACGAATATTATTTGACTCGCCAAAGTCAGATGGAATCAAATGTTCGTAGTTATCCACGTAAATTACCGTTAGCGATAGCGAAAGCACAAGGCTGCTGGGTTACTGATGTTGAAGGTACACAGTACCTTGATTGTTTAGCTGGGGCAGGGACATTGGCTTTAGGTCATAATCATCCTGCGGTGATTCAAAGTATTCAAGATACATTGGCAAGTGGTTTGCCTCTACATACTTTAGACTTAACGACACCTTTAAAAGATGCGTTTACTGAAGCGCTTTTGGCTTATTTGCCAGGCGGTAAAGAAGAGTATTGCTTACAATTCTGTGGCCCAACAGGTGCAGATGGTACAGAAGCAGCAATTAAACTTGCAAAAACATATACTGGCCGTAGTTCAGTAATCAGTTTTTCTGGTGGTTACCATGGTATGACCCATGGCGCTTTGTCTATGACAGGCAACCTTAACGCAAAAAATGCGGTAAATGGCTTAATGCCAGGCGTACAGTTTATGCCTTACCCGCATGAATACCGTTGCCCACTTGGTTTAGGTGGTGAAGCTGGTGTTGATGCTTTAACTTACTTCTTTGAAAACTTCATTGAAGATGTTGAAAGCGGTGTAACAAAACCTGCTGCTGTAATCCTTGAGGCAATTCAAGGTGAAGGTGGTGTTGTTACTGCGCCTGTTAAATGGTTGAAGAAAATCCGTGAAGTGACTGAAAAGCACAACATCGTTTTGATTTTGGACGAAGTTCAAGCTGGTTTTGCACGTTCAGGTAAAATGTTTGCCTTTGAACATGCAGGAATCGAGCCTGATGTTGTAGTGATGTCAAAAGCGGTTGGCGGTAGCTTACCATTGGCAGTATTAGGTATTAAACGTAAGTTTGATGCATGGCAGCCAGGTACACATTCAGGTACATTCCGCGGTAACCAACTCGCAATGGGTACAGGCTTAGCTTCATTGCAAGTGATCAAAGAACAAAACCTTGCTCAAAATGCACAAGAGCGTGGTGATTTCTTACAAGCTGAGTTGAAAAAACTAGCTCAAGAATTCCCATGCATCGGTAATGTTCGTGGTCGCGGTTTAATGATCGGTATTGAGATCATTGATGAGCGTAAACCTGCTGATCATATGGGTTCTCATCCTGCTGATGCTCAGTTAGCAGCAGCAATTCAAGCAGCATGTTTCAACAATAAATTATTGCTTGAGAAAGGTGGTCGTAACGGTACAGTAATTCGTTTACTTTGCCCGCTAATCATCAATCAAGACGAATGTGTTGAAGTCATTGCTCGCTTTAAGAAAGCGATTGCTGAAGCATTAAAAGCAGTACGAGGCTAAACCATGGTTGATTTTGCAGAACATCGTAAAGCGTTACTCTGCAATGATGCTCAATCTATTGCTGACTATCAGTCAGCAATGGGCGAGGCGGTAAATGCCGTTTCAGCATGGTTGCAAAATGACAAAATGTACACGGGCGGAAGCATTAAAGATTTGCGAGCAGCAATTTCTTTTAATCCTTCAAAAGAAGGTTTGGGTGTACAGCAATCATTACAACGTATGGTTGAGCTTTTTCTCAACAAAAGCTTAAAAGTACATCATCCACATTCACTCGCACATTTACACTGCCCAACTATGGTGATGAGCCAAATCGCGGAAGTGTTAATTAATGCGACGAACCAATCAATGGATTCTTGGGACCAAAGTCCTGCTGGATCATTGATGGAAGTTCAACTCATCGATTGGCTTCGCCAAAAAGTGGGTTATGGTGCAGGTCAAGCAGGTGTATTCACCTCTGGCGGTACGCAGTCGAACTTAATGGGTGTGTTACTTGCTCGTGACTGGTGTATCTCGAAAAACTGGAAAGACGAAAATGGTAAGCCATGGTCTGTTCAGCGTGATGGTGTTCCAGCTGAAGCAATGAGAAACGTCAAAGTCATTTGTTCTGAAAATGCACACTTCTCTGTGCAAAAGAACATGGCGATGATGGGCATGGGCTTCCAGTCAGTAGTTACAGTACCTGTAAACGAAAATGCTCAAATGGATGTGGATGCGTTAGAAAAAACCATGGCTCATCTTCAATCTGAAGGTAAAATTGTTGCTTGTGTCGTTGCGACCGCAGGTACAACAGATGCTGGCGCGATTGATCCACTCAAGAAAATCCGTGAAATTACCAATAAATATGGTTCATGGATGCACATTGATGCAGCTTGGGGCGGTGCACTGATTCTTTCAAATGATCATCGTGCAATGTTAGATGGTATCGAGTTATCTGATTCGATCACACTAGATTTCCATAAGCATTATTTCCAAAGCATTAGCTGTGGCGCTTTCTTATTGAAAGATGAGGCAAACTATCGCTTTATGCATTACGAAGCAGAATATTTGAACTCTGCTTATGATGAAGAACACGGGGTTCCAAACCTAGTTTCTAAATCATTGCAAACAACTCGTCGTTTTGATGCATTGAAATTGTGGATGACTGTAGAGGCATTAGGCGAAGAGCTTTATGGTTCAATGATCGATCACGGTGTGAAGTTAACGCGTGAAGTTGCTGATTATATCAAAGCAACTGCGGGTCTCGAATTGTTGATCGAACCACAATTCGCTTCAGTGTTGTTCCGTGTGGTGCCAGAAGGTTATCCTACTGAGTTTATTGATAGCTTGAACCAAAACGTTGCAGATGAATTATTTGCACGTGGTGAAGCAAATATCGGTGTAACAAAAGTGGGTAATGTTCAATCATTGAAGATGACCACTTTAAGCCCAGTTGCGACACTTGAAAATGTACAAAATCTGCTTGCGCTTGTGCTTGCAGAAGCAGATCGTATTAAAGATGCAATTGTTGCCGGTACTTATGTTCCTGCGATTGATTAATTGCAATTTAATTTGATATGCCAATAAAAAAGAGGTCTTTGCAAGACCTCTTTTTTATTTATAAGTTTTTAGAAAATTATATTAGGCTGCAAAAATTGGACTGAATCCCATTTTTCGCAATAGTTTTCGATACATGCTTGAACTGCGATCTGCTGGAAAATGAGCTTCCATGGATAAGTCTAATGGTAAATATTCAGGTTTTTGTGTTTCAACAATCAGTCGGTCTTCTTCAAAAATTTCTAGGTTAAATTTATAAGCATCCTCAATAGGTAAATCCTTATCATAATTACGACAGATCGGCGCAAACAGACGTGTTTGTCGGGCAGATACTGGCGACGCGGCATTCATAATTACTTGTTTAGACTCGTTAGGAAAATGAATTGTCAGCGTGGCTGTAAAAGGTAGGCTGATTTCGAAATGTCTCAACCATTGAAAGCCGTCTTTGCCACGTTGATTTGTACCTATTGGATAACGCCCGACGCTACTAATGTAATCAGCCTCAAAACCATATGTTGTTTCAGTTGTCACGTAATCAGGAACTTCGACATTCTCTGGATCCCCAAAAGTATCAGGATGTACCCATGCGAAATGTGCGACATCAATGAATCCTTCAAGTTGTCGACCTGCAAAACAATTTAGATCAACAGACGGACAAACCAATTGTTGAAAATCAGTATGTTCCCAGTAAGGCATTTCGGGAATATTTGCTACAGCATCAGATGTGGCTGTGAGGTTGCACCAGATCAGCCCATATTTTTCTAGCGCAGCATAAGTTTTTAAATGAAAGCGTTCAGAGATCTTGTGTTGAGGGTGGGCTGGAATACGGTTGCATTTTCCATTTTCACCAAAGCGTAAACCATGATAGCGACAAACAATACCATTACCATCATTATGGCCTAAACTCAGAGGAACTCCGCGATGCGGACACGCATCTTTGGCGACAACCAGTTGATCGGCCATTTTATAGATAACCAGAGGCATATCGAGCAACATTGTGGCAGTAGGTTGTTCTGAAATATCACGGGCTAAGGCAATTGGATACCAGTATTGAGCGAGCAAGTGCCAATCATGCTCTGAAAATGTCATGTGAACTGGCAAATCTGGATTAAATGTTGCGATGGTTTTTGTGTTCATGATCTGATCTTTCTATCTATTTAAATCAAATATAGATCAATCATCTGTTCTAAGAAATTTCAATAAACTGAATGAAGTATCGATATTTTTAGAACACAATTCCAAAAACTTAAATGATATATCGTTGATAAAAAGCTAGGTTTTCATACTCTTATATTCTTCTTTTAAATACCCAAATTATCTAAAAAAGATGTTACCTGAGTATGGATGTTCATTTTAATAAATATGTCATACTATGTATTGATGGAAAAATCATCAGTATTCCACTCACTATAATTTTTTATCATCAAAGATGAGTTTTTCTGTAAAAAATCAAATGTAAGCTGTAATAATTCTAATAAATATTGCAATTTCAATGGTGATTGCAGGATTTTTAAGAATATTTTCATTCATCTTAAATATTGATATTTAATAATATTTAATTAAATTTGATGCAGTATATCAATTATCATCAAAGCGTCACAAAGTTGTAACTTATTTGTCATATTATCTAATCAAAATGCAGTTAACCAAAGTACAACACTTGAATTTAAAAGAGTTGTAAATCAAATTGTATAAATGAGAGAAAACAGAATGCGCTTAAATCCACGTAATCTCGCAATTGCATTAGCTGTAACTGGGGCAACTGTAGCTACGACTGCAAACGCAGCTCGTGATACGATCCAAATTGCTGGTTCTTCAACTGTATTACCATACGCAAGTATTGTTGCAGAAGAGTTTGGTAATACTTTCCCACAATTCAAAGCACCAGTTGTTGGTTCTGGCGGTTCTTCAGGTGGTTTGAAGCAATTCTGTCAAGGTGTTGGCGATAACACAATCGATATCGCAAACGCATCTCGTCCAATTAAATCAACAGAAATTGATGCTTGTAAAAAAGCTGGCGTAAACCAAATCCAAGAAATCAAAATTGGTTACGATGGTATCGTTTTCGCATCTAACGTGAAAAAAGCTGCTTATAAATTAAAGCCATATCACGTATTTACAGCTTTAGCTGCTGAATTACCATCAAACGGTAAAATGGTTCCAAACCCATATACAACTTGGAACCAAATTGACAAAGCTTTACCAAACGAACCAATTACTTTAGTAATTCCTGCTTCTAACCATGGTACTCGTGAAGTATTCCAAGAGAAAATGGTTGATGCTGGTTGTGAAGCTTATGACTACATCAAAGGTTTAGACAAAGATGCTCAGAAAAAAGCATGTTCTAACTTCCGTAAAGATGGTCGTGTAATTGAAATCGCTGGTGACTATACTGAAACACTTGCTCGTTTAAAAACATCTCCAAGTGCAGTTGGCGTATTCGGTCTAGGTTTCTATGATGTTAACCGTGACAAATTACGTGTTGCGACTGTAAACGGTGTAGTACCTTCTGAAAAAACTATCTTGAGCGGTCAATACCCAGTTTCTCGTCCATTGTTCTTCTACGTGAAAGGCGAGCACTTAAAATCAATTAAAGGTTTACCACAATACGTAGAATACTTCTTGAACAAGAAAGTATCTGGTAAAGGTTCTAAATTAGAAAAAGCTGGTTTGATTGCAATGAACGACAAAGAGCGTGCAAAAATCCTAGCTGATTTCAAAGCTGGTAAATCAGTTAAATAAGTTTATTTGAAAACGGAGGCTGGTGAGACATGTGTTCATCAGCCTTTTTGTCTAGCTAAGTTTTTTCAAATGATGAAAATTGAGAAAACAGTGGAGATTACATGAATCTGCTACTTATCGGTGTGTTGTTAGCCCTTGTGGCAATTGCATATCAAATCGGGCTGAGTAAAAGCCGTAACCTAGCAGGTAAGGGAAATAACTCAGTAACACTACATTCGCGTCCAGTGTATTACGGGGCGTTAGTTGCTTTGTGGTGTGGTATTCCTGCTTTTTTAATTTTGATGATTTGGAACTTGGTTGAACCGAGTGTTTTACACCATATTATTTTTAACAATATCCCTGCATCAATCAGTGCAAATTTAGATGAAGCTGGTCGTGATGTTTTAATTGATCGTGTTCAAGCGATTGCTTCTGGATTTGGGGTGACTGATCAACCAGCAGCGTATGAAGTTGCGGCAGCTCAGCAACTTGCAAAATTCCAAACGATTGGGTCATTTGCAAAATTTGCAGTGGTTGTGAGTGTTGCTTTAGCTGGTTTGGTTTGGGCGAAACGTCATGTGAGCCAGCAATATCGCGCACGTAATCAAGTAGAAAAAGCAATTAATGTGGGTCTGATTCTTTGTTCAGGCGTTGCGATCCTTACAACGATCGGTATTGTCCTTTCAATGTTGAGCGAAGCATTACACTTTTTCAAATTTGTAAGTCCAGTTGACTTCTTCTTTGGAACTGAGTGGGATCCAGGTTTTAGTACGACAGGAAGTGCAGAGGGAAGCTACGGCATCCTACCATTAATTTGGGGTACTTTAATGGTAAGTGGTATCGCGCTACTTGTAGCTGTACCAGTTGGATTAATGATTGCAATTTATTTAGCAGAATATGCATCTCCTCGTTTGCGCTCTTGGGCGAAACCAACAATTGAAGTACTCGCGGGTATTCCTACAATCGTTTATGGTGTTTTTGCCTTAATGATCATCGGGCCATTCTTTAAAATGGTGGGTGAAACGGTTGGTGTAAATATCAATGCAACCAGTGCATTAACTGCTGGTTTCGTGATGGGTATTATGATTATCCCATTCGTATCTTCATTATCAGATGACATCATTACACAGGTTCCGCGTGCTTTACGTGATGGTTCATTAGGTTTAGGTGCAACAAAATCTGAAACGATCCGTCAGGTTGTCATTCCAGCAGCGTTACCGGGGATTGTGGGTGCATTCTTATTGGCGGCTTCTCGTGCGATCGGTGAGACGATGATCGTGGTACTCGCAGCGGGTAACAGTCCATTACTCCACGCAAATCCATTAGAAGCTGTGTCAACTGTGACAGTAACGATCGTTAAGCAATTAACAGGTGATACTGACTTTGCCAGCCCTCAAGCGTTGGTTGCATTTGCCCTAGGTTTAACGCTGTTTGTCATTACTTTGGGTTTAAACATTATTGCACTGTACATCGTGCGCAAATATCGTGAGCAATACGAATGAGTTCATCAAAGACATCTCCTTTGGATCCAAATTCATTTGATCCTCAAGTTGCTGCTGAACAACGTGAACAGCGCAAAAGTAAGATTCAAAGTTCTTTGGCAAAGCGTCATCGCAAAGAAAAAGCATTCCGTTTTGCTGGCTTTTCAGCAGTCATGATTGGTCTTGCGTTTGTAGCATTGTTGTTTGGAAGTATTTTATCAAAAGGCTTGCCGGCATTTTGGCAGAGCAGTATCACAGTTCCAGTTTATTTCGATCCAACAATTATTGATGTAGGCGCGAAACCTAAACAAACGGCAGGTGAGACTCCAGCGCATTTTGAAGAGCGTATGATCGCTTGGCAAACTGAAATGGGTATGGTTGATTGGGATGCGTTGATCGTAAATGGCATTGTTTCAAAAGACAAAGCATTAGAGTCTCAACGTGATTATCTCAGCGGCTTGTACACTAGCTCAGAGTCATATCGTCTACGTGATATGGTGTTGGCTGATCCATCTCTGATTGGAACTAAGAAAGACATTAAATTCTTAGCAGATGCAAATGTTGATGTATGGTTAGCGGGCAATATTGATCGCTCATTACCTGATGATCAACAGCAGTTAGATCCAGAAGTTCGTCAGATTGCAGATCAATTGAAAGCAGAAGGCATTATCAAGAATACCTTCAATACCAACTTATTCGTAAGTCCAGACTCTCGTAGTTCACCTGCGATTAGTGGTTTGGCTGGTGCTTTCATGGGTTCATTGTTCATGATGCTCATCGTGATCATCATTTCGATTCCAATCGGTGTTGCAAGTGCGATTTATCTTGAAGAGTTCGCAGCAAAGAATGTGATGACGGATATTATTGAAGTCAATATTAACAACTTGGCTGCTGTTCCTTCGATTGTATTTGGTTTGTTGGGTGCGGCGATCTTTATTGGTTGGATGCAGTTACCACTTTCAGCACCTTTAGTCGGTGGTCTGGTATTAAGCTTAATGACTTTACCAACTGTGATTATTACGACACGTGCTGCATTAAAAGCTGTACCACCTTCGATTCGTCAGGCTGCTTTAGGTCTTGGTGCATCAAAAGTACAAACCGTTTTCCACCATGTTTTACCTTTAGCTTTACCGGGTATTTTAACGGGTGCAATTATTGGTGTTGCTCAAGCATTAGGTGAAACTGCACCATTGCTTTTGATTGGTATGAGTGCTTTCGTTGCAAGTGTTCCAACGACACCACTTGATCAAGCAACTGCATTACCTGTACAAGTGTATTTATGGCAAGGTAATGAATTGCGTAACTTCTTTGAAGGGCGTACCGCAGCTGCGATTATTGTGTTACTTGCGTTAATGATTGGTTTAAACAGCCTTGCAATTTGGCTTCGTAAGAAATTTGAAGTGCGTTGGTAATAGAGGAGAGTACAATGAATACGATTGATATTATGAACGCCGTAGAAAAGGATAAGTCAGTGAATCCACAGCAAACAGAATTTACCTCATCTGAAGCGCAAGTTCAGCAATCTAATACTGCATTTGTCTCTCAGTTTGAAACGGCTTCATCAAACAAAAAGCCAAAAACAAATGAAGTAAAAATTAGCACTCAAGATGTTCATGTTTACTACGGTGAAACTGAGGCAATCAAAGGGATTGACCTTGATATTTACCAGAATGAAGTTATTGCATTTATCGGACCGTCAGGTTGTGGTAAATCAACATTCTTGCGTACCTTGAACCGTATGAATGACACGATTGATATTTGTCGTGTGACGGGTAAAGTAACTTTAGATAATCAAGACATCTATGATCCAAGCCTAGACGTTGTATTGTTACGCGCGCAAGTGGGCATGGTGTTCCAGAAGCCAAACCCATTCCCTAAATCAATTTTTGATAACGTTGCGTATGGACCTAAACTTCATGGTCTAGCGCGTGACAAATATGATTTAGAAGAAATCGTAGAAAACAGTCTGCGTAAAGCTGGTCTATGGGAAGAAGTGAAAGATCGTCTAAGTCAGCCGGGAACAGGTCTTTCAGGTGGTCAACAGCAACGTTTGTGTATTGCGCGTACCATCGCTGTAAGTCCTGAAGTGATTTTGATGGATGAGCCGTGTTCAGCGCTTGATCCAATTGCAACAGCTAAGATTGAAGAGTTAATCTCTGAACTATCTGAGCAATATACGATTGCAATCGTCACGCACTCAATGCAACAAGCAGCTCGTGTATCTGATCGTACGGCTTACTTCCATTTAGGTGATTTGATTGAAGTGAACTCAACTGAGAAAGTATTTACTCAGCCAGATCATCAGTTAACTGAAGCGTATATTACAGGTCGTTTTGGCTAAGATTATTTCAGTGATAAGAAGAGCCTTCGGGCTCTTTTTTATTGTATAAATGAAAATGAATCTATTTTTCAAAATCTCTATTGAATTTTTCTTGAGCAGACCACATCTTAGACGAATAAAGCCGAACTTATAGAGCACTTACTTTATGTTATTCCATTTACCTAAATTTCCTGCTGAGATTCGTATTAGCCATTTAAATGCGCGTGTGAATGAACAAAGAAAAAGAATCGCGCAAACAACAGCATCTCGTTTGGAATTATTACAGCTTGTTCAGCAGCTTGCGAAAGAAGCAAAAATTCGTAAAAAGAATGATCAAAAAATCTATGTTCTCGATTTTAAAGGTGATGTTCAAGCTTCCGCTGTAGATACGATTCGTGAGGAAATTACCTTAATTTTAGCGACAGCAAAAGCAGGGCATGACCGTGTTGTGGTTCGTTTAGAAAGCCCTGGTGGAATGGTACATGGCTATGGTCTAGCAGCTGCTCAGTTAGTTCGCCTACGTGATGCGGGCTTTAATGTGACGATTTGTGTTGATAAAGTTGCTGCAAGCGGTGGCTATATGATGGCTTGTATTGCAAATGAAATCATTTCTGCGCCATTTGCTGTTGTTGGTTCGATTGGCGTCGTGGCTCAGGTTCCAAATTTCAATCGTTTATTGAAACAGCATAATGTTGACTTTGAACTTTATACTGCTGGCGAATATAAGCGTACAGTCACCATGTTTGGTGAAAATACACCTGAAGGTAAAGCGAAATTTGAAGAAGAGTTACAACAAACGCATTCTTTATTTAAGCACTTCGTTGAAAAATACCGTCCACAGTTAGAAGTAGCAAAAGTTGCAACAGGTGAGCATTGGTATGGTGAAGATGCACGCGAACTCAACTTGGTTGATAAATTACAAACTTCGGATGAATACATACTTAGCTTGCTACCAAAACATGATGTTTATGTGATTAATACGCGTAAGCGTCCGACATTTGGTGAGAAATTAGGTTTACAAGCTGCGCAAATGGCTGAGAATTTAATTCCAGCAGTGTTGGGGAAAATTACAGATGGATTGACCAAAGCAAATAGCAGTTTGGTTCAGCTACGTGATCCAAAACTATAATTCATCGTATGTTATTTAAAACCAGTCATATGACTGGTTTTTTATTTCGATAATTAAAGTATTTGAACAAATAGTAAATTAAATAAAGCTAACAAAATTGCGATGAACTGGATTGTCGTCCTATCTATCATTTGCTATTTTAATCGCGAGATTAAATACTTATATTTTCCATTAATTGAAAAATATCTAAAACTATAATTGATATGTGAGCATAATAATGACAAGAGTTGTCGTTTCATCGAAGAAAAATTTTACTGTTTTACAAGATGGACAAATGCAAGGTGTGATACTGAATCAACCATCCATTGTTCAAATCGGAGTTGCGCAAGGCGATATAAAATCGATCATCAAGCAAGGTAATGATCTTGTCATTACACTGAAAAATGGTGAGAAAATTATTATTAATGATTTCTTTAATGAAATGAACAATATGGAACATACGCTCGCAATTCCCCGAGAAGATAGTTCTTATGCAATTGCTGAATTTGACGCTGCAGGAAAATTTGTTCGCTATTCTCCTGCCACAGAATTAACGCAATTTGCTTCAGCCGAAGTTCCACCTCAAGCTGCTGAGCATTCAGATAGCAGTGATGATTTTGGTGTGAGTAAATCGCAGTTAGTAAAAGCAGGTTTGGTTGCTTTAGCTGCTGAAGGTATTTATCTCTGGGCAGTGAAGGATGATGATAACGATAAAAATAATAATGATAAATCGACAGATATTACTGCACCTGCAACCCCGACCGCTGTATTAGATGCCGATACACAAACCATTACAGGTAAAACAGAAGCGAAAGCTAAAGTAGAGATCAAAGATACCACAGGGAAAGTGATTGCGAGTGGTTACGCGGATAATGAGGGCAACTATAGTATTAAACTAGATAGCCCTTTGGTGAATGGAAATAAAGTCGCAGTTATCGCGATTGATAGTGCAGGTAATACATCTAAAGCAACAGTAGTTACGGGAACAAAAGATACGATCGCGCCCGATGCACCAAGTGCACAATTAAATGCAGATGGTACGATTGTCTCAGGTAAGGCCGAAACGAATGCTAAAATATCAGTTTATGATGCAGATGGAAAATTATTAGGCTCTGTTAATGCAAATAGTTCGGGACTTTATTCAATTAAAGTATCACCGCCATTAACGAGCGATAAAGGTGGAACAGTAGTAGCGGAAGATGCGGCGGGTAATAAATCTGATCCGTCCAAAGTTTTTGCTGGGAAAGATACGTTAGCCCCTGATCAGCCATTGATTGAAGTAAACCAAGCAGGTACATCAGTTTTAGGTAAAGCTGAGGCAAATGCAAAAGTGCAAATCAAAGATGCTGATGGCAATATTATTGGAAGTGGTGTTGCAGATGCACAAGGGAAATTTCAAATCACGATTTCACCTGCATTAACGGGTGATCACAAAGGTTCTATCATTCTTGAGGATGCAGCAGGTAACCAGTCTAAACCATTAGAAATTACGGCAGGTAAAGACACGATTGCACCAGAAAAAGCTGTAGCGCAGTTAAATGCGGATGGAGATTCGATCACTGGAACAGCCGAAGCAAATAGTAAAATTGAAATTCGCTCAGCAGATGGAAAAACTGTGCTTGGTTCAGGAACAGCAGGCGCAGATGGAAAATTTACAATCGACTTATCTTCTGCATTAACGGATAAGACCATTGGGAAAGTATATGTGATTGATGCGTCAGGTAATCGTTCTGAATCTACGGATGTGTTAGGAACGAAAGATACCATTGCACCGAACAAGCCTATTTTGCAGACCGTAACGGATGATATTGGAGATGTTAAAGGGAATATCTCGGCTGGCGGCTCAACAGATGATAGTAAACCTAGCTTGACTGGTCTAGGTGAGGCGAAAGCGACACTAACAATCTATGACAATGGACAGCCAATCGGAACAGTCACAGTGGGTGACAATGGAAAATGGAGTTTTAATATCACCCATGATTTAGCATTAGGCAGTCATACGTTGACTTTTACTCAGACTGATTTATCAGGAAATACCAGTGAGATCAGTAACTCATTTAGTTTTAATGTGATTGCACCGACGACAATGAGTTCATTGCTGAGTAATGAAATGGATGCTGGAACTGAAAGTGCACAACAAATGAGTTTGGTTGATCATGTAGATCTCAATGCATTGCTGAGTCCACAACATGAAGCTACGCCGACACAGACAACTCAAGCAGTTACTGTCGATGAGTTATTAACTTCTTCGACTTCTAATACTAATGAAATCGAAGACTTACTTAATCAGTTGGTTTCTACTGAACCCTCGACTCCTCAAACTGATGGTAATATAAATACTAATTTGATGAATTTCGAGCCAACTCAAGTGGTGCAATCAGATCCTTGGGATGACCTTATGCTGCTACAGCATTCAATTGTTTAACTAAGTCAAAACGCTTATTTCTGAATAAGCGTTTTTCTTTGCTGAGTTGGATGAAACCAATCAGGACTGCCCCAACTGTTGCAAGGAACATATCTTTGTGGGCATCCCACATGTCGCCTTGTTGACCATTATAATTTTCCGCATCTTCAGGCGATAATCCCATCGCAATCCACCATTCAATGAACTCATATATTAAGCTTGTTGCCATAACAAATTGTATGACCAAGAACAATAAAGCTGCTGGTTTAGCCGCGGGAAACCAAACTTGAAAACAACGATAGAATAAGGGATAGAGTAAAAATCCATATGCAAAATGGACAAAACGATCATACATATTTCTAGTCCATCCCATACTTTGATTTAAGTCAAAATGAAAAAGGGAATTGAACCATTCATTGTAGGGAACATAAGAGTAGAGGTAGTGTGCGCCAACAATATGAATAAACAAAAAGAGCAGGTATAAGCAAAAGCTGTAAAAGTTAATGCCAATTTTTCGCATGATGACAAGCAATGCAATCAGCATGAAAACTGTACCTGCTTGATGCAATAAATATGAATCGAATTCTAAAGGATTAATACTTGCGATTATCGCGGTAACTAAAATGAGCATAAGAGCAATATAATGTTTTAAGCTCAATTTTTTTTCTATCATTTAATGTCCTAGATAGAGTTTGTCACTCTATTTATTTTCGTCAGACGCACCTATAACAATTTGTTCTTTAGCAGATGCGACTCCGCCAAGTGCCTGACAAGCTTGTTTATATAATTGATATTTTTGTTGTACTACTTCATCCAATGGGATGTCAAAGAGATCTTCACCATTTTTATATTGTTCAATATATGTCGCGGCCTTTTCTTTATTCACAGCAAGGGCTTGTTGGTGAAAATTGGTGATCGAAGACGTGGCTAACTGATTTGATTCGATATTGTTGCACTGAAAATTTTGTAAAATTTTCTCAGCACGTTTGACCTCACTAGATTGACCAAAAATACACGCTGTTAGGCTGAGGCATGTGACCAATAGGAGTAAAACTTTCATGGGGAATTATGTTGAGTTTGTAGATCGGCTCATTGTATCTAAAATCCTGCTATAAATTAAGTATTTATGTCTAACAGAACAACAATTGAAAACTTGATAGTACGTTAAGCTATATGCCCAAAATCTAAACAGTGTTTGTAAAGGGATAATAATAGCGTCTTTATTAGATTATGATCTTCTATTAGTGTTTGAAATATATCATTAATTTATTGATGCAAAATGAGTTTTAGAGTTATGCTAATCATCAAGATTGTCAATAAACGCCATTATGCGATTTAAACACATTTTCTTTTTTTGTTTACTGTCCTGTCTAACAACGTTTGCAAATGCGGAGAACTATAATTTCTTTGCTGGATTTGAAGATGATTCTGAGGAAATGTTTGATGCTGCATATCCTGAAATGAAAACAGATTATTCAGTTTTGCATAATCAGCTTTTTCAAGATGAGCGGTGGCGTGTATACAACTATACTGCGTACCAGACCAATCAATTCAACCATAAGATGTTAACAGGTGATACTTCAAATCTGAGTTTGGATGATTTCTCGATCTCACTGGGCTACGGTATTGTCTATCAGCTTAACTCAAGCAACCGAATCGGCTATGAGTATTTGTCGAGCTTTCCGTTTGATCGAGGGCAACTCATTAGACTGTTTTGGCTAAGAATTTTCTAAGTAATTTTTTGGTATAAGCCTGCTCGAACTACACCTGCTTTAGTTTCTTTAATTTTTTGCCAAGATGCTGGTAGTTTGAGCTGTGATAATTCTCGATCTGCTTCAACGTAAATGAAGGCTTGGTTTGCAATCATCGGATCTGATAACTCAGCAAGTTCTTGCCATAAGTCTAAACTATAGGGTGGATCAAGAAAGACAACGTCGAAACTAAGATTCAGTTTCTTGAGCGCTTGTTGTGCTGTTGTTAGGTGTAGCTGACAATTCTCTGCTTTTAATAAAGCAATATTCTCTTTTAAAAATTTTGCTTGAGTTGTATTGGGTTCAATCATTACGACTTTGGCAGCTCCACGAGAAAGCGCCTCAAATCCTAACGCACCTGAGCCAGTGCAAAGGTCTAAAACCTGTGCATTTTGAATATCCCACATGAGCCAATTAAATAACGTCTCACGTACACGGTCAGGCGTTGGACGTAAACCGTCTACATTCGCAAAAGGTAAAGTACGACGCTTCCATTCCCCACCAATGATCCGTAATTGATTTTTCATTATTCAGTGACCTCATCAGCAGGTAAAGGAGCTGTGGTTGTTGATTGTGCTTGCACTGTAGATGCTGCTCCACCACTTGGTAGTTCACCCGGCTTAATACCCGCTGTCATCAGGCCGCCACTGACTTGATGATTTGCTGGGCGAATCGGATTTTTCTTACGAGTAACAAGCCAGTAATCAAAAATTGGACGTGCGAGTTGAGCTGCTGAACCACCATGTTTACCATTTTCCCATACGACTGCGATTGCAATTTCAGGGTTATCTGCTGGAGCAAATCCAACAAATAGACCATGGTCCCATTGTCTTGAAGAAAGTGCTGCTTCGTTATAACGTTTACCTTGAGCAATACTTTTAACTTGTGCTGTACCAGTTTTACCAGCAATTGAATATTGCAAACCGCCTTTAATTCCACGACCTGTACCAGATTGAATTACATCAACCATGGCATCGTGCATATTCATCCAATCTTGTGCGGTCCCATTAAATTGGATTTTTCCATCTGGTGCATTATGCACAGTGAATTGTTTTGCACCTTTGGTATCTCGTAATACATGCGGTGTGACATGTGATCCTTTGTTCGCGGTAATTGCAGTTGCCATAGCGAGCTGTAATGGTGTTGCTGTAAATGCACCCTGTCCAATACTGACGGAAATTGTTTCACCTTTTAGCCATTTGCTTTTACGAGTACGCATTTTCCATTGTGGACTTGGGTATAAGCCTGAACTTTCACTAGGTAGATCGACCCCTGTTTTCTCACCAAAACCAAATTGGCGCATCCACTCATTCATTTTTTCTATGCCCATACGATAGGACAAGATATAGAAATAAGTATCGCAAGAAACGACTTGAGCTTTATGTAAGTTGACTGAACCATGTCCTGATTTTTTCCAGTCACGGAATTTATGTGAATCCCCAGGAAGAGAGAAATAGCCGGGATCAGAAATGGCGGTGTTCCAATCGACGAGTCCATAGTGAATCCCTCCTAGACCGAACATTGGCTTAATCGTAGAACCCGGTGGATAAGAACCTTGAACTGCACGGTTATAAAGCGGCTGATCTAAGTTATCACGCAGAGCACTATAGTCTTTAGTGCTGATCCCCGTTACGAATAAATTGGGATTAAAACTTGGACTCGAAACCAATGCTAAAATTTCGCCAGTGCGGGGGTCTATTGCAACAATTGCACCGCGACGATCAGCTAACTGTTTAGCTGCAATGGTTTGTAAGCCATAATCTATCGATAAATAGAGATCATTACCGCGAACAGGATCTTGACGTCCTAAGTTTCTGAGCACATTTCCATGTGCGTCGGCTTCGACAGATTCATAGCCCGGTGTGCCGTGCAGTAAATCCTCATAGCTTTTTTCTGCACCAATTTTGCCGATAAGGTTAGTTCCAGCATATAAATCCTTATCGATCTTTTTAAGTTCTCTATCATTAATTCGACCAACATAACCGATGACATGCGCAAATAACTCACCGTGAGGGTAGTAGCGAGTCATCTGTGTTTCGATTTTGACTCCAGGAAAGGCATATTTAACTTCACTGAACTTTGCGATGTCATTTTCAGTCAGGTTGAGCTTGATCGCGATACGCTCAGTTTTTCGAGCAGTTTTAACACGGCTCTTAAAACGATCAACGTCTTCTTGTGTCAGACTTAATACTGGAATTAGACGAGAAAGTGTTCCATCAATATCGGTGACATCTGCACGGCTTAATGTTGCACTGAAAACAGGATAGTTATCGGCAAGTAAAATACCATTACGATCGTAAATATAACCACGGGCAGGCGGAAGAGGTTGTAAGCGAATTCTGTTCTTATCTGATGCCGTTGTAAAATCATCGTAATGAACAATCTGTAAATATGCATAACGACAGATCAATAAAAGAAGAAACGTCATCACTAGAAAAATTGCAAAAAAGATTCGACCCCTATAAATGCGCTTTTCTTGTTGCATGTTTTTTAAAGGAAAGTGCTGTTTCATACGGAGTCGACTTAAATTACAAGATTGAAAGAGGATATGTGTGACTTATTTTAACGTAAGTTGCATGATCATACTGTAGATTTTTCAATACTTCATATAAATGAAGCTGCGACAGTTTTTGACTTTGCAGACATTAAATTTGTAGGGTCTTGTATACTAGAAGCAAAATAATTCTGTTAAAGTCACAAACGGTTTGAAATAGGATTGTCCAGTACGCACTCTTAAGGAAAATGGAGAGAATAATGAGAAAACTTTACCTTTTGCTAGCGGTTTTAACATGTAATGGTTTGGTACATGCGGATGAAAATCCATATATGCCAGAGCCAAAATTAAAAGATGCCAATGTTTCGACTTGGAATATTGGTGCAGGTTTTACAAAAAAATTACTACATGCCAATTTAGAATGGGTTAATCCTTATGGTATTGCTTATGCAAAAGCTGGTGCATTTTTAAATGATGATAACCCTGCTGGTGGTCAAGTTGGTTTTCGCTATCCATATTATTTAACAGGCACCGACAAAAATGGTTATTACATTGGTGCTTATGCAGGGCATATTGAAAGTAAACAGATTGATGGCGAAGAAAAAGCACGTTTAGGAGCAGGTGTTGATTTAGCCTTTGTATGGCTAAACTCAGAGCGAATCAGCACTTTTAGTGTTGGGATTGGCGCTGGTGAGCGACTTAAGAATAGCCGTGGTGATGTAATTGAAAAGACGGAACCAACTATTCAATTCTCTTACACTTTAAGTTTTGGTTTATAGGGGATATTTGCTCTTTGTCCTGTTAGCCATAATGTATTAATAATTTTGAGAGTCATGCATGTTTGATTACGTCAATGAATTGTGGCAGATTTTTTTAAATCGACCAGACCATCTGGCGGTCTTAAGTATTATTCCTGTGACAGCCTTTGTAACTTGGGCTCACGTGTGGATGGCTTTAAAAATGGTGTTTTACCCAATTAACTTTTGGGGATTCCATTTAGGATCATTACCTGTAGGTTGGCAAGGGATTGTTCCACGTAAAGCTGGACGTATTTCAGGCATCATTACTGACAATACATTAACTAAACTTGGTTCATTGCGAGAGTTTTTAGAAGCAATGGACCCAGAAGATATGGCGATGATCATTGGTGAACAAGTTGGTTTTGAACTTGAGCACTTAATTGATGAAGTTATGATCGACCGTAATGCAGTGCTATGGGAAAATTTACCCTATTCGATTAAACGCCGCATTTATGCTCAAGCACATAAACAACTCCCAAATACATTAAGAGAACTTGTGACTGAGCTGACCATGAACGTCGAGTCACTTGTCGATATGCGTGAAATGGTTGTTCGCCAAATGGAAGGTGATCGCCGTTTAATGGTGCGAATGTTCCTCAAAGTTGGACAAAAAGAAATTAACTTTATTTGGCATATCAGTGCATTGATTGGGATGTTCTTTGGTGTTTTCCAAATGATTGTATGGTTTGTAGTGCCTTGGCATTGGACCGTTCCATTTTGGGCATCCATTTGGGGTTTCTTGACCAACTGGATTGCAATTTGGATGGTATTTAACCCAATCGAGCCGCATTATATCCGTTATCCACAAATATTCCGCTTAACCAAAGACCGTAAATTCCCTTGGATTGTACCTGTTCTAAAGATCGGTACTTACAATGTACAAGGCGCTTTTATGAAGCGTCAGGAAGAGGTTTCAGATGTATTCGCGAGTGTGGTAACAGAGGACTTAATCACATTGAAGTCGATTATGACTGAGATGATGTACGGCAGCAAAAAAGATAAAACCCGTCGTATTGTCAAGCGCCATATTAATGAAATTATGGAAACTCCACTGGTTAGAACATCATTGCAGCTATCATTGGGTCCTAGAGAATATGCTAGACTCAAGACCGACTTGATTGATCGTTCAATTGAAATTACTATGGGGCCAGTATGTGACCCAGCCTTGAATGCTAGTCGTGCGCAAAAGATCTTTCAAATGTTTAGAGACCGTATCCGTGAACTGACACCGAAAGAGTTCCAAAATCTATTACGACCAGCGTTCCAAGAGGATGAGTGGATTTTAATTGTACTAGGTGGGGTAACTGGCTTTTTTGCAGGTTTAATCCACTTATTTGTAGCTTTCTTATAATTAATTTGATGTTGGTTGGGCAATAAGTCTGTATGATATTGCTCAATTAAAGATTTATTGTTTTTAAATGAGGATGTTCTTTATGCGCATTATTTTACTCGGACCACCTGGGGCAGGCAAAGGTACTCAAGCTCAGTTGATCTGTAAGCGCTACAATATCCCACAAATTTCAACCGGTGATATGCTCCGTGCTGCAATTCGTGAAGGTACTGATCTTGGCTTAAAAGCGAAAAGCGTTATGGAGTCAGGTGGTTTAGTATCAGACGAATTAATTATCGGTTTGGTTAAAGAGCGTATTGCTCAACCAGACTGCGTAAACGGTTGTATCTTTGACGGTTTCCCTCGTACGATTCCACAAGCTGAAGCATTAGAATCAGCTGGTATTTCAATTGATCACGTGATTGAAATTGATGTTCCTGATGAAGAGATCGTTCAACGTTTGTCTGGTCGTCGTCAACATCCAGCATCTGGTCGCGTATATCACATCGTTTATAATCCACCAAAAGTGGAAGGTAAAGATGACGAGACTGGTGAAGAGCTTGTACAACGTCCTGATGATCAAGAAGAAACAATCCGTAAGCGTTTAGGTTCTTATCATAGCGAAACTGAGCAACTTGTTGGATTCTACCAAGGTCGTGCTGCTTCTGGTGAAAATGCGCCAACTTACGATAAGTTAAATGGCTTACGTGCGATTGATGAAGTTCAAAAAGATTTATTTGCAATTTTAGATAAATAATCTAAGTTGTAGATTAATAAGGAGCTCTGACAAGGGCTCTTTTTATTTTGGAGAAAGCAAATGTTAAAAGTTGTGCTGATCATCGCGGTGATTTTAAGTTTTATTTTGCTGCTATTTTTATTATACCAAAGCCAAAAAATGCTACGTCATGTGCAAAAACAGCAAGCATTAGAAAATAAGAAGTATGGTAAAGCTCGCCAACTCCATCCTAAGTTACAACAGCAAAAAAAACCTCAGGACTAACTGAGGTTTTTTGTTTTAATCATTTTAGCCGCACCAAACTCAAAACGATCTGGCCAATTACAGACATCTGAGACAATACATTCGCCACATTTGGGTTTACGTGCGATACAGCAATAGCGTCCATGCAAGATTAGCCAATGATGTGAATCAATAATAAATTCTTTGGGAATCACTTTAACTAAACGATGTTCAACTTCGAGAACATTTTTTCCTACTGCTAAACCTGTGCGATTACCAACACGGAAAATATGCGTATCCACTGCCATGGTCGGCTGGCCAAATGCAGTATTGAGCACAACATTGGCAGTTTTTCGTCCCACCCCCGGCAATGCTTCAAGTTCTTTACGTGTTTCAGGCACTTGTCCTTGATACTGTTCAACCAAGATACGGCAGGTTTTAATCACATTTTCCGCTTTGGAATTATATAAGCCAATGGTTTTTATATATTCTTTTAAGCCATCCACGCCCAAATTGAGAATGCTTTGTGCTGTATTGGCAATTGGATAAAGTTTATCGGTGGCTTTATTGACACTGACATCTGTTGCCTGAGCAGAAAGCATCACTGCGATGAGCAATTCAAATGGAGATGTGTAGTTTAATTCTGTTTTAGGATTTGGTCGTTGTTCACGCAATCGTTCAAAAAAGATTTGAATTTGCTTTTTGGTCATATTTTTAGTTGACATGTTAACCCTCCAGCAATTCGTTTAAGCGTTGTTGTAATTCACTTAGTTGCAGCTGTTTTTTCTCATCTGCACGTAAGCTGAGCTGCTTTTCCAACTTTTTGATCTGTGTACGCAGTTTTGCTAACTCAATCGTGGTCTTTGCATCCAAAGCTGGTGTTTCAACCACTTTTTCAGTCAAGGTAATTGCTGGGACGTTATTGAGTGCTTGAGAGAATTTCGCAAAAAATGCAGCATCAATTTCAGCACGTACAATCGGGCCTTTACGATGAATTCTATGTTTTTCTTCACGTTGAATATGTGCATAGTAGCGATGTCTGAGATCATCTTGTACTTTGATCCGCTGCTCGTCGTTAGCAACTGGAGCTGTATCCTCAACTAGATCAATACAGTCAACTGGACATGGTGGAATGCAAAGTTCACAACCTGTACACAGGTCGGTCAAAATGGTATGCATGAGCTTACCACTGCCAATAATTGCATCAACAGGGCAGGCGCTAATACATTTAGTACAGCCAATGCATTCATTTTCACGGATTACCGCTTTCATTTGCTGCGGACGTCCATCTGATTGAATATCCCAAACACTTGGTTCAGCGATCAATACAGGGCGTTTTAAAAGTGTTGCCAATGCGTCAGCCACAGGTTGTCCACCCGGAACACATTTATTCGCTTCCTCGCCTTCAGCAATCGATTTTGCATACGGCAAGCATCCATCACGGTGCCCGCACAAACCACATTGTGTTTGCGGAAGTAATGCATCAATTTCACGAATGAGTGCGATAGAGGCGTCCATAGAACCAACAACTTGTTAAAACGACAGCGATGATGAAGAAAAAACAGCATAGGGTCAAGATAACTTTCTCAGTTGATTAGATTTGATTTCTATACAGCTTTAAGATTTCTTGATTAGAATGGAGTTGAATAATATTAAAGTGTCGTAAAGCGTATTTTTATGCCAATCGTAACAATAATTTGGGGTGTATTAGCCATACTTATAGTATGGGTGTTGTCTCATCCAAAAATAAGAAATAAACCTGTGTGGCGTGCAACAGTAACGCCATTGGCATCAATCATTGGTAGTGGTTTTCTGATCGCAGCACCTTTATTGAATGATTTAAGTGGTCATTATGCGATTTATGTGATGGTGACTTTATGCGTATTTGCGTACTCAATTGGTCAAATTATTCGTTGGAATATTCAGCACGTTGAGCCTAACTTAGCTGCTCAACAAGATCGTCACTTATTGCAGATTGAGCGTTTAAGTGACATTGCGTTAACCGCAGCGTATGTACTTTCAGTCACTTATTATTTGTATTTGTTTTCATCATTTATTGTCAGAATTTTTTCCATTCAGTTTTCAGGAACAACACAGATCATCACGACAGTGGTTCTACTGTTAATGGCATTCTTTGGTTATTTCCGAGGTTTTAAAATACTCGAAAAAATTGAGATTTTTGCTGTAAATATTAAGTTGAGCATTATTACTGTTTTTCTATGTGCTTTGTTGTTTTTTAATTTAGATCATCCAGCTCCCAGTTATGTTCCTTCAAGCTTTGATATGAAGCATATTCCAATCATTATGGGTTTACTCATTATGATTCAGGGATTTGAAACCAGTCGTTATCTAGGAAAAGAGTATTCAGCAGAAATTAGAGTGAAAAGTATGCGCAATGCGCAGTTATTGAGTACAGGCATTTATATCATTTTCATTCTATTGTTTAGTCTGGTTTTCCAATTACATCCGCTTAGTGGTGAAATCTCAGATACCTCTGTGATTGATATTGCAAAGTATGTGTTTTGGGGTGCACCTATTTTCCTATTTATTGCTGCGGTAACGAGCCAACTCAGTGCTGCATTAGCAGATTTTGCTGGAAATGGGGGACTAGTTAATGAAGTCTCGCAACAAAGGGTATCTGTAAAAGTTGCTTATGTTTTCATTGCTGCTGCGTGCATTGTTTTAGTTTGGTCATTCGATATTTTTGAAATTATTAGCTTTGCATCTAAAGGTTTTGCACTGTATTACTTTTTTCAATGTTTGAGTTCAATGTGGGTACATTTCCGAATAGCTAAAGCTAAGTTTGTGTTTTCACTGTGCGTTGGAATCCTGTGTTTATTGGTTGTATTGTTTGGACAGCCTTTTGAAAGCTAAAGTGAGACGTAATTAAAAACAGAGACATTGTTTTGAAAATGCTAGGCAAAACTCCTCAAGCTATTGAGCCTAGAATTGTCATTTATCCTCTCTTTTTTGATTAATAATAGTGCTATTTTTGGTTTTTTTGGTGCCATTTAATAATTTAATTTGAATTTTATAGTTTTTAATTTGGTATTTATAATATAAATAATGAATATTTATTTAAATATTTTACTGATAAATATAAATAAATTTTAAAAATAAGAAAAACTATACTCATGCCTAATAGCAAAGTATCTCTAATTTGTGAGATATTCTTTTTGGTGCATTTTTAGCACCATAATGAATCATTGTGTCGGGGGTGAGTGTTGAAATACAGCAGTTTAAGTGACTTCTTAGCTTATGTTGAAGCAAGAGATCCACATCAACCTGAATTTCTACAAGCTGTTGAAGAAGTAATGACAAGCTTGTGGCCATTTATACAGAAAAATCCAAAATATGCTGAACATGGTCTTTTAGAACGACTGATTGAACCCGAACGAGTGATTCAGTTCCGCGTATCTTGGATGGATGATCGAGGGCAAGTCCATGTCAATCGTGGATTCCGCGTGCAATATAACTCAGCAATTGGCCCATATAAAGGTGGTATGCGTTTTCATCCATCTGTGAATTTATCAATTTTAAAATTTTTAGGTTTTGAACAAACCTTTAAAAATGCGTTAACTACTTTACCGATGGGTGGTGGTAAAGGCGGTTCTGACTTTGATCCAAAGGGTAAGTCTGAAGCTGAGATCATGCGTTTTTGCCAAGCATTGATGTTCGAGTTATATCGTCATTTGGGTTCAAATACGGATATTCCAGCAGGAGATATTGGTGTTGGTGGACGCGAAGTCGGTTATATGACGGGCATGATGAAAAAACTAAGCAATGACACCTCATGTGTGTTTACAGGTAAGGGTATTTCATTTGGTGGTTCTCTCGCTCGTCCTGAAGCAACGGGTTATGGTACGGTTTATTTCGCTGAAGAAATGTTGAAAACGCGTGGTGATAATTTCGTAGGTAAAATAGTTTCAGTTTCTGGCTCAGGAAATGTGGCGCAGTTCGCAGCAGAAAAAGCGATGTTCCTCGGTGCAAAAGTTGTGACTCTCTCTGACTCAAATGGTACTGTGTATTTGAAAAATGGCTTCAGTAAAGAACTTTTAGATGAGGTGATGGAGCTGAAAAATGTCAAACGTGGACGTATTTCAGAGTTTGCTTCGAAACACGGATTTGAATATTTCGAAGGACAAACACCGTGGCATATTCCTGTTGATATTGCTTTGCCATGTGCCACTCAGAATGAATTAAATGGTGAGGATGCAGCAGCATTACTTGCTAATGGTGTGATCTGCGTAGCTGAAGGAGCAAACATGCCATCTACACTTGAAGCCGTTGAAAAATTCGTTGAGGCGAAGATTTTATATGCACCAGGTAAAGCATCAAATGCAGGCGGTGTCGCGACATCTGGTTTAGAGATGTCCCAAAATGCGAATCGCTTAGGTTGGTCTTTCGAGCAGGTCGATGAGCGTTTACATGCGATTATGAAAGAGATTCATCGAAACTGTGTCAAGTATGGTACGCAAGAAGATGGCACAATCAATTATGTTGATGGTGCGAACATAGCTGGTTTTGTTAAAGTTGCAGATGCGATATTGGGGCAGGGCATTTATTAAGAACCCCTCTCAAACCCTGTTTAATAAATAAGGCTTTCC
>NZ_BAEB01000046.1:0-425 GCF_000241225.1 Acinetobacter sp. NBRC 100985
TATCCATAAAGGTCACATTGGCATCAACGGTTAAGTCTGGATCGTTGAGTAAGTCGCTACCTGCAACATCAACACTCCAGGTACCTGCAACGGTATCAACGGTTGCTGTGTAGTCGGTACCATTGACACTCACCGTCACCACTGTGCTGGTTGCATCAGCTGGGATACCCGTCAACACACCGGTTAAGGTCACATTGCTCGACAGAGACTCGGTTTCATTGAGTACGTTGTCCGCAGTGATATCGTCAATGCTAAATACCGTTGCGGTTGGGTCTGGTGGAGTCAAGTCAACCGTTAAGCTGCCAGTGTCTGTGCCCACATTGCCCGCTGGGTCGGTTGCCGTTACCGTGATTGGATACGTGCCTTCCGCTAAGCTTGGTAAGGTGTTATCCGCCAATGTCCATGTGCCATCGCCATTGTTGGTT
>NZ_BAEB01000045.1:0-16236 GCF_000241225.1 Acinetobacter sp. NBRC 100985
AGTCTTGTCATCCGCCGCTGCTGTTGCTGCATCCAATTGGCCTTTGTTCACCGCTTGGTCTGCTGTGGTCGCATCCGCAACATTACTGATGTTGGTGTTCGCCGCATCAATACCTGTAGTCGTGATGCTTGGACCACCTGTAATCACTAAGCCTGTTGTATCTAACTTGCTGTTGCCTGCTGTGACGCTGTCGACACTAATATCCGATGCTAAACTTAATTGCACACCATCTGCAGTAGTAACACTGTTGATATTACTATCACCTTTAACATTGATAGTTTCTCCCAACGCATAGTTATTTGAGGTACTACCATCACCAAAATTAATGCCTTTTTGTGCTTCTGCTAGTGCTGAATTCGCTGTAGTTTGTGCAGTCGTTACATTGTTATTCGTGGTAGTTAACTGACCAAAGTTAACCGCATCACCTGATGCTGTACCTGCTGCAACATTTGTAATCTTTTGATTATTTAAATTTGCACCACCATTTAGATTACTTACTCCCGTAACACTCAATGTGCCACCAGTTGCAAGATTTCCAGCTGTGACTGTTCCTGTAAATGTAGGCGCATCTACTACGCTATATTTATACGTATTCGTAGCAGCATCATAAGTTACAGTGGTATTAGTACCATCGGCTAAAGTAACTGTTTCACCTAAGCTAACTTTATCTGTAGCACCTGCATTTGCTCTAAAATTCAAACCTTTTTGTGCTTCTGTTAACGCAGAATTGGCAGTAGTTTGAGCTGCATTTGCCGATGTCTGTGCCGCATTTGCAGCATTTTGCGCAGTCGTTACGTTATTATTCGTGGTGGTTAACTGACCAAAGTTAACCGCATCACCTGATGCTGTACCTGCTGCAACATTTGTTATCTTTTGATTATTTAAATTTGCACCACCATTTAGATTACTTACTCCCGTTACACTTAATGTGCCGCCAGTTGCAAGATTTCCTGCTGTAACTGTACCTGTAAAGACAGGTGCATCAGCCATTTGAATACTAACAGTATTTCCACTCACTGACGTTTTTAAATTATTTCCAGAATAAGTTCCAGCTGTTGAACCAGTTCCAGTAATATTCAAAGTTGTACCTAACTTATTAGCAGAATTACCTGTATTACCAGCGAAAGTAATTGATTTTAATATTTCTGTATTTAAATTAGCAATTGCTTGGGGAACTGTTGTTACAGCAGCATAATTTGACCCATCGGTTTTTGTAATTGTATAACTTGGTAAAGCTACAATCCCTGTTTTAGCAGCAGCAGCAATTCCTGTAGATCCGAGAATAGTAGCAATCTGATTAAGTTGAGAAACATTAATTGCATCATTTGCTTTATAACCATTCGCAACGTTTGACAATCTCATAAAACGATCAGTAGCCCAAGTACCACTTTTAGTTCCAGAGTAATATCGATCATCACCAGCAGCATGTCCAAATGAAACTGTATCATCCTCAACTACACTAGATTCAGCACCCAGCGCATATGAGTTTTTCCCCAAGGCAGATGCATCATTACCAATAGCAACTGCTCCCTTACCATCTAAAGTATTCTCACCAGAGTTAGCATAAGCACCACTACCAATTGCTACAGAACCACGACTCATTGCTTGCGCATTATTACCAATCGCTGTTGTATAAGCCTCACCTGCTACTGAACTAGGACCTAGTACAACCGCACCTGTACCTGTTGCTAAAGCACTGCGTCCAATCGCAATCGAATCTGAGCCTTTCGCACAAGCTGTTCCAGATGCAGTACTATTGTCACTCCCAATTGCTATTGCACCTGTAGCCTCACCTCCACTTCCTGCACTTGTCTGAGTACAGTTGGTACGTGTACTTGCTGTTCCAGCTTCATAACCAGCATGAGCAAAATTCGCTGTAAATACTGTAAAAATTGCTAGCAATAGTTTTTTATAACTAAATTCTTTTTGTAATTGAGCTGTATCTGAAACTTCAACTAATACCGTTTGCCCAACACTTCCACTATTTTTTGTTTTCCCTTTGGCAATTTCAGAAACCGCCACCCATACGCCTAAAGAGGCATTCCATACAACCTTATAAACCTTATTCATAATAATTTCCAAACGCAAGAAAAAGTTACAACTTGTAGACTTATGTATACAAGTCGGTCTACTAAGTAAAAAAATGTAATTTATTGTTGGGTAAAATAACGTTTTTCTTGTGAGAAGTAAATCACACTTTAATCCTAATAAGATAACTAAAACTCACATTACAAAAAGGTGTTAAAAAATGAGACTTTTTAATATATTTATATTAAAAACATGAACTAATATTTAATTTTTAGTAAAAAATAAAGTGTACTTTTCACTTAAGTCTTTTAAAAAAACATTAAAAATATGCTATTACATGACGATAATTGACAGTAATTGACTTTTAATATCTAAAATTATTCTATTTAGATTTGTATCAAGAAATAAAAAAAGCCAGCTTGATGGCTGACTTTTTAGTTTAACTAAAAGGTAAAATTACCAATTTACATTAACGCGTCGATTTGGAGCCAAACAACCAACAAGACGGTTATTAGCTTTGTTACCCGCACATTGTTGGTATAAATCAGTTTGGCTATTGGCTTGGATTTGAATACGATTTACATCAATACCTTCATTTACCAAAAGCTTCGCTATTGTATTCGCTCGCTGTGCTGAAAGTTGATGGTTATATGAAAATTTACCCAATGGATCAGCAAAACCTGCAACTGTAATCGGACCTGTTGAATTGCTTTGCTTAATTCGCTCGGCAATTGCCGCCACAGAACTTGAACCTTGTTCGATTGCATTTACATTTGAGCGATCAAATGCAAAGAACACGCTTCCTGATCTTGCTCCAGTTAAATTTGCATCATTTGGTACTTGATTGTTTGCACCCCAAGCCATTAAACCTTCACAAGCCTCTCCTTTCCAGGATAAGCGCTCAGATAGATTTTTTTTATCAAAGTCTACGCGTAACTGGCAACGTAAATAATCTTGGCTATTTGGCTGGCGAATATCTAACACATAGTTCCACGTTTTTACAAAAAATACCCCTTCGCTAAATTGAGGATTGCCCAAAATATATCGAATTTGGTCTTTAGTTAAACCTGTATCTAAGCGTGCAACATTGTCATATTCATAACGCTGTACTTGTTCAAGGTAACTTTTTTCAACCGTAGGAAATTTAATTTCTTGTTGCTGATTTACGGCATCTTCTTGTGCAACTGCAACTGTTGCGCTTAAACCAACGAATGTTGCCATCATCAAAATTTGAATATTTTTGTTCATTTCATTACTCATCATATCTGTTAGCTAAGGAGAGCCGGTAGCTCTCCTTATTTGAAGCAATTAGTCAATAATTGTACTTACACCAATACGTACTAATGGGCTTCCCTGACTTCCTAGCGCAGCACCAGTTGTAAGTGACCAACGACCATTGTCAGCAGTACGTCTGAACGTTACACCAACAGCATTTTGATCATTATAGTAAGCAGCACCAACAGCCATTGTTAATTTGCCTGGTACAAAAGGAGCTTGTTCCAATGCCGCTGTTGCAGCAATACCAGCAGACATTTTGTCTTCTAAATTATCAATACGTTTATTCGTATCGTAGAAAACTTGCTGTAATTGATCGCCAAGGTTATTAATCTTGTTCCCGAGATCTTGATTAGACTGATTCAATGCACCGATTGCATCATTAATATTGTTTTTACCTGTACCGCCAATATCTTTAGTCGTGATTGAGCCATCAGCATTGATTGATGTATTACCACCAATACTATTTTTGATGCTTTCTGAAATGTTATGAATTTGACCACCATTCACAGCATGGTTAGAACCTGCTTTGATTTCACCGTCTTTTACGCCTTGAATGACACGGTTACCATCTTTTCCAGCCATATTGATACTTGTACCGCCCGTATCTTTACCCACTGTGATTTCACCATTTGGCTTTTGTTGCTGAACCAGACCAGACTTACCATTGTTAATGTTTTCAATGTTGTTTTGAATGTTCTGAATATCATTTGAGTTTTGGTCAACTTGCTTCTGCACATTCCACAATTGACCGCCATTAACCGCATCTTTAGAACCCTCAGTAACCTTACCGTCAGCAACATTTTTCAGGTTTGTACCTTTATCATCACCACCTAAAGTGACTGAGTTTTTATCAACATTGCCATCTTTGTCTTTGTCATACTTTACAGTATTGTCAGATAAATCACCGATCTGTTTACCGATTTGATCTTTGACATCACTGATTTGCTTATCAAGCTGACCTTTGTTAACTGCATCTTTCGCATCAACGCCATCAGCAACATTGGTAATTTTCTTAGCACCTGCATCAATACCATTGATCGTGATACTTGGCCCACCTTTAATGGTTAAACCATTATTGTTGAGTACTGTATTACCTGTTGTAACGCTGTCAAATTTCGCATCTTTTAATAGCTCGATTTTCACACCATCTTCAGTGATACGAGTAATGATATTTTCACCGCTAGTTTTGTCTTCAGCAGTATCAGCGTCTGCACCACCAACGATATTCAATGTATCGCCAAGCTTACGATGTACTGATTTTCCACCTGACGCTTTTTGATCATTTGCACCAAAGTTTAAACCTTTGTTAGTCAGATCATTGACGCCATTAGTTACTTTATCATCCACAGATTTAATCGCATCATTGATGTTATTTTTACCTGTACCACCAATGTTGTTGGTCGTAATACTACCGTCTGGATTAACAGTCGTGTTGCCACCAATGCTGTTTTTGATGCTGTCAGAAATATTCTGAATCTGACCACCATTTACAGCGTCTTTTGAACCATTGGCGATTGCACCATCAGCGACATTAGTAATTTTCTTATTACCTGCATTGATACCATCTTTGGTGATACTTGCACCGTCTTTAATGGTTAAACCATTGTTATTCAGAACTGTATCACCCGTCGTGATGCTGTCTAAAGTTAAGTCTTTCTTGGTCGAAACCTCAAAGTTAGTACTACCATCTTTATTGGTGGTCTCTTTAACAACAATATTGTCGCCTTCAGTCACCGTTGTTTTGGCTTTGATTGCAGAGTCTTTCACTTCAGCAATCGCATCATTGATATTATGCTTACCCGTACCACCAATGTTGTTGGTTGTAATACTACCGTCAGGATTAACTGTAGTATTCCCACCGATACTGTTCTTGATGCTGTCAGCAATACTATGAATCTGACCGCCATTTACAGCTTCTTTTGAGTCCGCTGAGATGTGACCATCTTTAACGTTATCTAAAGTCGTGCCATCCTTACCTTGCAATGTCACTTTATCTTTAGATTTTGGATCGTCGTATTTTACAGCTGAATCATCGCTATCTTTTTGCTTCGCAGCAAGCTGATCTAGTTGACCTTTATTTACTGCATCTTTGCTATTTACACCATCCGCTACATTGCTGATGACTTTATTACCTGCATTGATACCGTCTTTGGTAATGCTTGCACCATCTTTGATGGTTAAGCCATTATTGTTTAATACGCTGTCGCCTGTCGTGATACTGTCAAATTTCGCATCTTTCAATAATTCGATTTGAATACCATCTTTTGTGGTACGGGTAATGACATTTTCACCGCTGGTTTTATCCGCAGGCGTTGCTGCATCTGCTCCACCGACGATATTTAACTTGTCACCCAACTTACGATGAACATCTGCACCTGCATTGCCTGCAAAAATGAGACCTTTGTTCTCTAACTCTGTCTTGGTGCTATCAATCTTGGTATTCAGTTCAGTTTTAGTGTTATTGATCGTGTTGTTTAACTCAGTCTTGGTATCTGTAATCTGAGTGGTTAACTGATCTTTAGTATCATTTAACTTGTTGTTGGTATCCTTAATTTGGTTACCAAAGTCTTGCTTTGTGTCATCTAATTTTTTATTGGTATCGACAATTTGATTACCTAGATCTTTTTTCGCATCGTCTAACTTGCTATTGGTATCAGTAATTTTGCCATCTAAACCATCTTTAACTTTGGTCAGCTGGTCAACATTCACTGCATCTTTACCGTTCACACCATCCGCAACATTAGTAATGACTTTGTTACCTGCGTTGATGCCATCTTTGGTAATACTTGCACCATCTTTAATGGTTAAGCCATTGTTATTAAGTACACTGTCGCCTGTCGTGATACTGTCAAATTTCGCATCTTTCAATAATTCGATTTGAATACCATCTTTTGTGGTACGGGTAATGACATTTTCACCGCTGGTTTTATCCGCAGGCGTTGCTGCATCTGCTCCACCGACGATATTTAACTTGTCACCCAACTTACGATGAACATCTGCACCTGCATTGCCTGCAAAAATGAGACCTTTGTTTTCCAATTCGGTCTTGGTGCTATCAATCTTGGTATTGAGTTCAGCTTTAGTATTATTGATCGTGTTGTTTAACTCAGTCTTGGTATCTGTGATCTGAGTGGTTAACTGATCTTTAGTATCATTTAACTTGTTGTTGGTATCCTTAATTTGGTTACCAAAGTCTTGCTTTGTGTCATCCAATTTTTTATTGGTATCTACAATTTGATTACCTAGATCTTTTTTCGCATCGTCTAACTTGTTGTTGGTATCAGTAATCTTGCCATCTAAACCATCTTTAACTTTGGTCAGTTGGTCAACATTCACTGCATCTTTACCGTTCACACCATCCGCAACATTAGTAATGACTTTGTTACCTGCGTTGATGCCATCTTTGGTAATACTTGCACCATCTTTAATGGTTAAGCCATTGTTATTAAGTACACTGTCGCCTGTCGTGATACTGTCAAATTTCGCATCTTTCAATAATTCGATTTGAATACCATCTTTTGTGGTACGGGTAATGACATTTTCACCGCTGGTTTTATCCGCAGATGTCGTTGTATCTGCTCCACCCACGATATTTAACTTGTCACCCAACTTACGATGAACATCTGCACCCGTATTGCCTGCAAAATTGAGACCTTTGTTTTCCAATTCGGTCTTGGTGCTATCAATCTTGGTATTCAGTTCAGTTTTAGTGTTATTGATCGTGTTGTTTAACTCAGTCTTGGTATCTGTAATCTGAGTGGTTAACTGATCTTTAGTATCATTTAACTTGTTGTTGGTATCCTTAATTTGGTTACCAAAGTCTTGCTTTGTGTCATCTAATTTTTTATTGGTATCGACAATTTGATTACCTAGATCTGTTTTAGTGCTATCAATTTTCTGATCCAAGTTCGTAATGTTTTGCGTATTTTGATTCACACGCGTATCAACATTTTTAAGCTGACGTACAGTAACCGCATCAGAATCAGCAGAACCATCTTCAACATTCGTAATACGGCGCTCTTTACCAGCAGAACCAACTGAGATTACACCATTTGACATTGAAGCATCACGATTGGTTAGGAAAGAACTTCCTGTTGCTTCTGTTGCGATAGCATCTTGTCCTAATGCCACACTATTTTCTGCATCAACACGGCTACGCGCACCTAAAGCCACACCACCTACAACCAGTGATTGAGCACCTTGACCTACAGCAACCGCATTTTCTTGATCGGCAATTGATCCCCCGCCAATCGCCGCTGAATTTTTACCTGTTGCTTTCGCACCACCGCCTACAGCTGCTGCATTTTCATTACTTGCTTCCGCATCTTTACCAATTGCAGCCGCATTATCACCAGTTGCCTGAGCACCACTACCAATCGCAGCTGCACCATTTCCAGTCGCTTTCGCACCTTCACCTGGTTTATTACCTGAACCTATCGCAGTGGAGTTTGTACCTAATGCCAATGAGTTAATCCCCATTGCAGCAGCACCATCACCTGTTGCTTGTGAAACTGCACCAAATGCAGCAGCGCCTTTACCAGATGCATTAGACATTACGCCGAAAGCTGATGAAGCATCACCTGTTGCTTTTGAAGTCATACCAAATGCAGATGAGAATGCACCAGTAGCTACCGCCTGAGTGCCGACCGCAGTTGAGCCATGATTTGCTTCAGTTGTTGGATAACGACCCGCTTTTAATACGCCACCTGTAATATCAGTATAGGTTTTGCTGAGTTCTGCATCTTGTGCAATTTTATCAACATCATCGCCACCAATCGCAACAGAAGAATTACCACGTGCAATAACATCAGCACCAATTGCAATAGATTGATCACCAATTGCTTTTATTTGATCGCCAATTGCAATTGATTGATTGCTATATCCGGGACGCAAGCCTGAAGCGCCTTGTGTTGACGCATTACGACCTATTGCAATATCACCTTGACCAACAGTATTTGAACTTGCACCCATTGAAATAGCACCAGTTCCAGCTGCTTTAGCATTTGCCCCAAGCGCAACCGAATTCCAGTCCGTCGCATTCGCAGCACTTCCGATCGCTGTTGCATCACGCCCTGCCGAAGTTGCATTTACACCAACCGCAATCGCATTGCGCCCTGTAGCACCATCATTTTCAAAATTACCGCCTTGAGTCCCTCTATCATTGATACTGACATAATGAGAACGTGCGGCTTTTAATTGCCCCACAGTAGCAGCATCGGAATCAGCAGCACCATCTGCAACATTTTGGATACGACGTTCCGCACCAACACCACCTACTGATAAAACACCCGTTGGCGCTGCTTGCTTTGTTAAAAAACTTTCACCTGTTGCTTGAGTTGCTTTTGAGTCTTTGCCGAGTGCAATACTATTCTCTGCATCTGAACGCGCACCCTTACCAATTGCAACACCACCTTCGTGAGCTGCTTCAGCTTGATCACCAATCACAACGGCATTGTCTTTGTTTGCTTTTGCACCTGTACCAATCGCAACTGACTTTTTCCCCGTAGAAGCTGAAAATGCCCCAATCGCTAATGAATTTTCTTGAGTTGCAACCGCACCACCACCAAATGCAATCGAGTCTTTACCCGTTGCTTTAGTTGCCATGTTAGGTTGATATGAAGCACCTGCTTGTCCAGCAACAGAACCAGCATTTTCAATATCTGGAGAACCGATTGCAATTGAACGATAGCCTTCAGCCGTTGCTGAGTGACCAATTGCCAAAGAACCTTTACCAGTAGCAGCGGCTACATTACCAATCGCTTGAGCAAAATCAGCCGTAGCTGCCGACTGACGACCAATCGCAAGAGACGTATTTCCTTTTGACAAAGCTGCCGTACCGATTGCTACACCTGCAATATCAGTCGTAGTGGCATAAGAACCAATCGCTGTACCAAAATTATTTTGAGTGGTCGCGCCAGTGCCTAAACTAATTGAACCACCTTGTTTTTGTGCGCCTGCAAATGCACCAGTTGCATTGTTATATGGATTTTGACGATTTGCGATATTTGAGATACCAGTTCCTTGAGTCTGCGCCCCACAACCAATTGCAATATCTCTGCTACCAGAAGTATTCGCTGTACCCTCACCACATCTGTCTCCAGAAATCGATGTTCCTGAACCTGAGCCGCCTCCAATATTTGTAGCAGCAAATGCAGTAGGAGAAAAACTAATTGCACCAACCAAAACCGCAGCTGATAAATTGAGAATTTTTGATTTGGTTTTTGTTTTACTTTTTGCAAGTTCAGAAGTTGCAACCCACGCCCCAAGAGAAGCATTCCAAACCACTTTATATACTTTATTCATAAAAATTCTCAGATAATTACTACAGTTATTGATGGTCTAAAAATGCGAAACTGCATTTTTAGTGTCGCCGCTAAAAAAAGAGCGGCGGATGCTAATCAAACCGAGTAATTTGGTAAAGAATATACAAATGTATATAATTTAAATGTGAGACACATTTCTCATATTTCAAAAATAAATAAAAATACAAACAATTGATTTAAATTAATAAAAAACCAAAATGTTTCAAATTGTTTTCTTTTGTTTTTATTTCATGAATGACACAACAAATAGAATAATAACTCTAATAAATTAATAATTTTTACATATAAAACAAAATATTAAATAAACCAAATGGTAAAATAAATTAACAAAACATCACAGACCAAAAGATTAATTCCACACATAAAAATCATCATTTTGTTTTAAATATTTTGGAACAAATCGAGTATGATTTAGAGGAGTAAATGATGTTTGAACCCATATGAACAGCAGTTTAAAATTACTAAGAAAACAACTTCGCTTAAAAAGAAAACTGATTACGCCTATTCAACATAAACAAATCGAACAACAAGTATTAAATCAATTGAGATACTGTCCTCAATTTAAATCATCTAAAAAAATCGGATTGTATTTACACGCTTTTGGTGAAATACATACACGAAAAATAATTGGGCTATGCTTTAAACAAAAGAAGCAAGTATATTTACCGATGATTTGCTCGATGAACCAAAACCTTGTTTGGGTAAAAATCAGTGCAAATCAATATCTCAATAAGCGTTTCTCTCACCATCCGCTTGGTATGAAAGAGCCTATGGCAACGCGCGGACAACATATATCTAAATTAGATTTACTGGTGATGCCGTTATTAGCGTGTGATCATTTCGGAACAAGAATCGGTATGGGAGGTGGTTTTTATGATCGTACTTTGGCAACAGCACCACATCAGCCTTTTCGACTGGGTCTCGCGCATTCATTTCAATATATAAATGAACCTTTATTTAGACAGAAATGGGATCAGCCGCTAAATGCCTTACTGACTCCTGAAAAAATTTATTACTTCAAGTCTTAGTCTCTAATTTCTATGAATTTGTAGGCGAAAGTCGACCAATTTAGTCTTTTTTTTATAATTTCTCTTGTAAAACCCTTGTAATTTTTGAAATGCACATCACTATAAAAAACATGGCAACACCGTTGTCACTCATTAGGAGTGCCCATGTCTGAATATATTATGAATAATGAAACAAGCTTAGAGCCGCAGGTTCCAAGTGTATTACCACTATTAGCGTTACGTGATGTTGTGGTGTATCCACACATGCAAATCGCGCTATTCGTGGGTCGTGAAAAATCGATCAATGCAGTGGATGTGGCTCGTAACAGTGACAATTTAGTATTTGTAGTTGCGCAAAAAGATTCGCTTACAGAAGAAATTGATCACGATAATCTCTATCAATATGGAACCGTGGCTAAAATCGTACAAGTTGTGAATCATGAAAATGATGAAAACTGTATTAAAGTGCTGATCGAAGGCTTACACCGTTCTAAGTTAGAGCGCATTATCGATGGCGAAGAATATCTGACAGCAGAGCATCATTTAAGCCCAATGAATGTTCCATTGGATAAAGAAGCACAAGAGACTCGCTTAAATGAATTACGTACTCTATTTGCTCAATATGCAGAAGCAAAATTACGTAATGCGCGTGAACTTGTTGCAGCTGCAAATAAAATCGAAGACTTATTACAACTTATGTTCTTCGTGGCGACTCGTGTGCCTTTAAATATTGAAGTGAAACAAAAGTTTTTAGAACACGACGAATTTGAAGCTCATCTACAAGAGTTGATGAATTATTTGATGAATCAATCTGCTGAGCAGCAAATTGAACAAACGTTACATGACAGCGTAAAACGTCAAATGGAAAAAAACCAACGTGAATACTTTCTAAATGAAAAAATGAAAGTCATTCAACGTGAACTTTCCGATATGAATGGCGGTGCTGAGGATGATGTAGCTGAGATTGAAAAACGTCTTGCAGAAGCTGATCTACCTGAGCATGTACGCAAAAAAGCTGATGCTGAATTCCGTAAGCTCAAAGCGATGCAACCCGCTTCAAGTGAGGCTGCTGTTGTTCGCAACTATTTAGAAGTCATTCTAGATACTCCTTGGAATAAGGCGAGCAAAGTTAGTATCAACTTGGCGAAAGCTCAAGAAATTCTAGATACGGATCATTACGGCTTAGATGACGTTAAAGATCGTATTGTTGAATATCTTGCAGTTCAGTCTCGCGTGAAGAAACTGAAAGGCCCTATCCTTTGCTTAGTTGGTCCTCCAGGTGTGGGTAAAACATCACTTGGTGAGTCAGTTGCCAAAGCAACAGGCCGTGAGTTTGTTCGTATGGCACTTGGTGGTGTCCGTGATGAAGCTGAAATCCGTGGTCATCGTCGTACCTATATCGGTGCGATGCCGGGTAAAATTGTGCAATCTTTGACAAAAGTTGGTGTAAAGAACCCACTGTTCTTACTCGACGAAATCGACAAGATGGCGCAAGACTACCGTGGTGATCCTGCTTCTGCATTACTTGAAGTGCTCGATCCATCACAGAACAATAAATTCAATGATCACTATTTAGACCTTGATCTTGATCTGTCAGAAGTGATGTTCATCTGTACTGCAAACAGTATGAATATTCCTGAAGCTTTATTGGACCGTATGGAAGTGATTCGTCTACCGGGTTATACCGAAGATGAAAAAGTAAATATTGCTGAGCGCTATCTTGTTCCAAAAGCAATCAAGAATAATGGTCTACGTGCCAAAGAATTGACTGTTCATGAAGAAGCAATTCGTGACATCGTACAACGTTATACACGCGAAGCAGGTGTTCGTAGCCTAGAGCGTGAAGTATCGAAAATTGCACGTAAAGTAGTTAAAGAAGCGGTGAGCAAGAAGTCTAAAAACTTACAAATTGATGTGACTTCTGCAAATCTTCCTGAATACCTAGGTCCACACAAGTTTGACTTTGGTATGGCAGAAGATGAAGCACAAGTTGGTCGCGTAAATGGTTTAGCTTGGACTTCGGTAGGCGGTGAATTACTTACGATTGAAGTTGCTGCGGTAAAAGGTAAAGGTAAATTCATTACGACGGGTTCGCTCGGTGATGTAATGAAAGAATCAATTACTGCTGCAATGACTGTTGTACGTACCCGCGCTGATGATCTAGGTATCGAGGCTTCTCGTTTTGATGAAACCGATGTACATGTGCATTTACCTGAAGGTGCGACACCAAAAGATGGTCCATCTGCTGGTTTAGCTCTGACCACTGCCCTTGTATCAGCATTTACTGGCATTCCAATTCGTCCAGATATTGCAATGACAGGTGAAACAAGTCTTGGCGGTCGTGCAATGCGCATCGGTGGTTTAAAAGAGAAACTTCTTGCAGCACACCGTGGTGGTATTAAGCTCGTATTTATCCCGCAAGATAACGTACGTGATTTGGCTGAAATTCCTGACAATGTCAAAGAAGGCTTAGAAATCAAAGCGGTGAAAAGCATTGATGAAATCTTACCTTTAGCATTAACAGACACGCCAAAGCCTTTGCCAAAAACACCTATTGTAAAACCAGTAGAAGATGCAAAAGCAGCGCGTCACTAAAAATCAGTACCATAAAAAAAGAGAGCTTAGGCTCTCTTTTTTTGTTACATAATAAGGTTGAAAAATGATCAATTTATTGCATAATAAAATAGAGTCAATAAAAAGAAAGGCTAAATTCTGACTCTTAAACTAATTTTAGTGTTATCTGAACTCCAGACGGATAACACTTTAATCGCAGCTCATACACATTTTGAGCTGCGTTTTTTATGTAGAAGCATAAACCATCATTCTGAAGTTTTTATGACAAGTAAACATTCAATTAAACCGCCATGTAACAAGTTGAATGTTTATAATGTCTCTATATTTTCCACATTACTTTTTTTATGAAAATTCGAATTCTCACCATTGGTCAAAAAATGCCTGCATGGGTACTTACTGGATTTGAAGATTACTTCAAACGTATCCAACCTTTTGTACAAACACAGGTCATTGAATTGCCGATGGCTAAACGAGGTAAAAATGATTCTGAAGCAGATATTTTAAAATACTGCCAAATCGAAGGTGAAAGTATCTTAAATGCACTGAAACCTAATGAAACACTCATTGCACTTGAAGTCGGTGGACGCGAGCTGAGTACGGAAAAACTCGCAGATACCATGAAACAATGGATGCTTGAAGGCAATGACGTTGCGCTTGCAATCGGCGGACCTGATGGTCATTCAGATGCCGTTCGTAAAGCTGCGGCTTGGCATTGGTCTTTATCAAAACTAACCATGCCTCACCCAATGGTGCGTATTTTGTTGATTGAGCAACTTTATCGGGCAATGAGTATTAACCATAATCACCCTTATCACCGTGCATGACTTAAGCCAAATTGTTCTGATTATAGAACAATCTGTTGAAGTTTAACGGCTGTCATTCTCCCGCTGATTTTGTCACGATAGTGATGTAATTCCAATCAGGTGCTTATTTATGAATTTCCAGACTTTACCCGGATTATTTATTTCTCATGGTTCACCCATGCTTGCACTTGATCCAGAACAAGTAGGCCCTGCTTTATATCGCTTAAGCATCAACCTACCAAAACCTCAAGCCATTATTGTGATGTCAGCGCATTGGGAAAGTCAGGCATTGGAAGTCAGCACTTCTTCCAGACCACAAACGTGGCATGATTTCCGTGGCTTCCCACCTGAGTTATATGAAATTCGTTATCCTGCGGCTGGTTCACCGACTTTGGCAGAAGAAATACTGAGTTTATTTGCTGATGCTGGTATTGCTGCACATGCTAACAGCACAAGACCACGCGATCATGGTGTATGGATGCCATTACTGCATATGTACCCTGATGCAGATATTCCTGTCATTGAAATCTCCCTTCCAATCAAAATGACTGCAGACGAGATTTACAAAATTGGGCAAGTATTATCACCATTAAGAGAACAACAAATTTTATTAATTGGTTCAGGCAGTATCACACACAACTTAGCAGAACTCTCATGGCATGCAGATGCAGACGTTCCTTTTTGGGCAAGTAATTTCCGTAATACTGTGGTGAGTAAACTCAGCCATCAAGATTATGATGCAGTACTTAATTGGCCAGAGTTGCCCTATGTTCAACGCAATCATCCAACGCTTGAACACTTCGCGCCATTATTCTTTGCTATGGGGACAGGTGTTCGATTTAGTATTGTACATAGCAGCTTTTCGATGGGTTCTCTGGGTATGGATATTTATCGTTTCGATTAAATTGATTATTTTATCAACCAATCTAAACTAGGTTTGCTTTAAATAGAGCAAACCTACAAATCTCCTTTATTTATCTTAAACTTACAAATAAATACATTTAACACACTTAATCCATAAATGGATTGCATTTTCTTTTTTTAAGAATGATTTAAGCTTATTACTGTTTATTTTTAACTGTTGTTTTTTAAATATGAAAATTAAATATTTAGTTCTCGCTTTGCTTCCGCTTTCATTAATGGCTTGTCAAACAGTACAAAACGTTAGTGATAACGTAATTAATCAAATTAACACGAATGCTGCGAAAAACTTAACTGAATATAATTGGACATATCAAGGTTCTAAAGCATCTAAACCTTTAGAGCTATCTTTTAGCCAAGATCAAAAACTTTCAATCCAAACTGGCTGTAATAATCAAGGTGGTACGTGGAAAGTTGAAGGCAACAGCATTGTTGTTTCGCCACTTGTATCGACAATGATGGCTTGTGCAGATGACTTAATGCAACAAGAACGCTTATCTTCTGATATTTTCAGCGAGAAAAAAGTACCGTTTGCAATCAGCACTTTAAATGGTGAAGCGATCTTGACTGTAACTGATAGCAAAGGTCAAAAACACGTATTTGCAGGTACTAAAGTGGAAAGTAATAATGTATTAACAAATTACACTTGGTCGTATCAGCCAGCTGAGACAAAACGTCCAATCGTATTGAATTTCTTGGCAAATGACCGTCTTTCTGTAGATACAGGTTGTAACCGCCTTAATACCTCTTGGAAAGTTGAAAATGGTCAAATCATTACTGGTGATGGCGCATCAACATTAATGGCATGTGATCCTGCATTAATGAAACAAGAGCAATTTGCTGGTCAATTATTAACAAAAGGCAAGATTCCTTTTGAAGTGAATACAACTGATTTACACGCACCAAGCATGACGCTGACGGATGCAAAAGGTCAAAAATATACTTTTGTTGGTAAAATGACCCCCGAAACTAAATACCAATCTGAAGGTAAAACTGTTTTCTTGGAAATCGCACCAGAAACTAAATCATGTGTAGGTGTTGCTCCACAAACTTGTATGCAAGTACGTGAAGTAAAATATGATGACAAAGGCATCAAAACTTATGCAGATAAAAACTGGTCATTGTATTACGGCCAAATCGAAGGTTTCGAACACAATCCAAACCAACGTGTAATCGTTCGTGTTAAACGTTTTGATATTAAAAATCCTGCTGCTGATCAATCTAGCATTGCAGATGTATTAGATATGGTTGTTGAACAAGAAATTGTGAAAAAACCATAATCGTATTCTAGTAATAAAAAAT
>NZ_BAEB01000044.1:0-930 GCF_000241225.1 Acinetobacter sp. NBRC 100985
GACTTTGTTGCACAAACCTTATAAAGGCTGATTTCACCAATTCCTACCAAATTCAAGGCACAACTTGGGTGTGAGGTCTGCCTAATTCCGTAAATTTATTTAATACTGCCACACGTGCATGAATCTCATTCACTTGGCTTTGAAAGTTCCTAGCATTGAGTTTATCGCCCAATAATTTGATGCAATGCATCTTAGTTTCAACCAAACTGCGCCGATGATAGCCAGACCACTTTTTCCAAAGCGTTCTTCCTAGACCTTTGACTGTTTTCAATAGTTCATTTCTTTCTAAAGATCCCAATTTCTTATCTTTCCATGGCCTTGCATTTTTTCTTGGAGGAATTACGGCATGTGCATGACGATCTGAAATCACTTGTCTGCACAATTTCGTGTCATAGGCTCCATCGGTATAGACAGAGTCAATGAGTTCATCAGATGGGATTTGATTTAGTAGATCACCCAAGACTTGTGAATCACTGACATTATTTGTTGTGAGCTGCACGGCTCGTATTTGCAAGGTTTTAGCATCTATACCAATATGTAGTTTACGCCATTGCCGACGATATTCAGGCTGATGTTTCTTACGTTTCCATTCGCCTTCGCCTAAAAACTTTAAGCCAGTTGAGTCGACCAATAGATGTAGTCCCTCATGACTTTTTTGATAGCTTATCGCAATATCAATATGCTTTTGTCGTCTACAGAGGGTGGAGTAATCCGGTGCTGTCCAATTTAATCCACTGAGTTGAATAATGCTTTGCACAAAACCTGTGACCATACGCAAAGAAAGTCGAAAGATAGATTTGATCATCAAACAGCACTGAATTGCTGTATCAGAATAGGTTTGATTTCTTCCATGTTTAGCTTGTGGTTGAGCATACCATTGAGTCTGGGGATCGAACCAAATTGAAATATTTCCTCGCTTGATTAAAGCTT
>NZ_BAEB01000043.1:0-39487 GCF_000241225.1 Acinetobacter sp. NBRC 100985
TATTTTTAAGTTTGAAGTGCACCTTGAACACGATTACCCTTTTACAACCAGATGATTGGCACGCCCACCTGCGTGATGGTTTAGCCTTAGAGCGTACTGTACCTGATTTAGCTAAACAATTTGCGCGCGCAATCTGTATGCCAAATCTAGTTCCACCTGTAAAAACGGTAGAAGAAGCTTTAGCTTACCGTGAACGTATTCTAACTCACGTACCTGAAGGTCTTCATTTCGATCCGCGCATGGTACTTTACTTTACTGACTTCACCTCACCTGATGAAGTTCGTAAAATTAAAGAATCTGAATTTGTTAATGCCATCAAACTTTATCCTGCTGGCGCAACAACCAATTCGGATAATGGCGTGAGTGATATTCGTAAAGTATATGCCGTCATCGAACAATTAGAAGAACATCAAGTTCCATTACTCTTACATGGTGAAGTCACTCATAATCATGTCGATATTTTCGATCGTGAAAAACGCTTCCTTGATGAAATTTTATCTCCACTGTTAAAGCAATTTCCAAAACTAAAAGTTGTTTTAGAACATATTACAACCAGCGACGCAGCTAACTTTGTTCTTGAACAAGATCGTAATGTTGCTGCAACAATCACACCGCAACATTTACTTTTCAATCGTAATGATTTATTGGTCGGTGGTGTTAAACCGCATTTCTACTGCCTGCCAATTTTAAAACGTCAAACGCATCAAACGACGTTGTTAGAAGTTGCAACAAGTGGTAATCCAAAATTCTTCTTGGGTACTGATAGTGCACCACACTCTCAAAATGCCAAAGAAAATGCATGTGGTTGTGCAGGCTGTTATAGCGCACCAAATGCAATTGAGCTTTATGCACAAGCATTTGATCAAGTGGGTAAAATTGAACGCTTAGAAGGTTTTGCAAGCATGTTTGGTGCAGATTTCTATGGTTTACCACATAATACGTCTACAATTACTTTAGTTAAAGAAGATAATACCGTAGCTGAGTCGCTTGACTATCTTGATGGTCAAAAAATTATTCCACTTCATGCAGGTAAAACACTGCAATGGAGAAAAGTGTGACCCAAGAAGAAAACAAAGCTCCTGTCATTAGCCAGCGTTTTCGTGGATTTTTACCTGTTGTTGTCGATGTTGAAACAGCAGGTTTCAATTCGCAAACCGATGCTTTACTCGAAATTGCTTGTATTCCGATTGTCTATGATGAACATGGACAATTTGTTCCAGGTCCATCATTCCATGCACATATCAATCCATTTGAAGGCGCAAATTTAGATCGTCGGTCTTTAGATTTTATTGGTATCGATCCATCTAACCCAATGCGAATCGCAATGGCTGAAGATGAGCGAACAGCATTACGTCGTATATTTAAGTCATTGAATGAAGTTCGTAAGGCCCAGCATTGTACTCATGCGGTCTTAGTGGGTCATAATGCTCACTTTGACTTGGGTTTCTTACAAGCTGCGATTGCACGTTCTGGCACAAAAAATCAGAATCCATTTCACAGCTTTTCAGTCTTTGATACAGTGACGCTGAGTGCAGTGATGTTTGGTCAAACCGTATTAGCTCGTGCATGTATTCAAGCTGGTATTGAGTTCGATGGTAAAGAAGCGCACTCTGCTTTGTATGATACTCAGAAGACAGCTGAACTGTTTTGCTATATTTTGAACAAACTGTCTCCTCACCTTCTTGACACTTTGGTGACAGAACCCTAATATACACCCACCTCAAGAAGTCCCTATCGTCTAGAGGCCTAGGACATCGCCCTTTCACGGCGGTAACCGGGGTTCGAATCCCCGTAGGGACGCCAAATTCAAAAAAGCCACTGCATCTTTCAGACAGTGGCTTTTTTATTTTAAGTATCAAAATAAAATTTAAGATATTTTTTGCTCATTAGTATCCGTTTCAACAATAAATGCATCTGATACTAAATGTGTTTTTGGTTCAATTAAAGGTGCTTCAACGAGTTCAGCAACTTTAATAATTCCAAAATCTTTTTGTACTTGCTCTAGGTCAGGCGTTCTTTTATAACGGATCACACGATAACCAGCCTCAACAATTAATGCATCTCGGTCAGCATCTTTTTCCTCTTTGCCCTTATGTGAAGCATCATCGAGTTCAACAATCGCAACTACATTAAATTGTTTATCTAAGACAACAAAATCAGCAATTTTACGATTAAATAAATTACGTGTTGCATATCCTTTTGCTGTCATAAATGCACTAAAAGCAACTTGTGCTAAAATGATATGCTCAGGCAAAGCTTCTCGTAATCTTAAAAAGGTTGGTTGTTCATTCATTGTGATGATACGTTTACCTTTGATTGGGTTGCGCTCACCTCTACCACCTTTAGCCTTATTCGCATTCGCTAAAAAGAATAAAATGACTGCAAAAACAGCAATCAAAATAATAATCATGGTCATCTATTTCCCCTACTTATAAAAATTATTGTAAATGAAGTTATTGAAACTCTAAGCTCAAACGACTTTATCAGCAACATATTCTATATGTGTATGAGTGATTTTTTATTTTTATTCGAAATAAAAAGGACGCCGAAGCGTCCTTAAAATATTATGCTGATTTTCGAGAATTAACACGCCCTTTGACAACCGCTTTAATATTTCCTTTCGCATAATTTAAGAACACAATTAGAGGTGATAATTTTGGATTTGGTTTCTTGCCCTGACCAATCGCCTTAAATTGTGCCGCATACCAAATGATTTCCATGATTGCCATTTTATCAACAAAAGGAATTCCTGTTTTAATCTGGTTCACTGCATAACGTACATCATTGCCTGCGATTAAACGATTAGTTAAATCTGTTTCAACAGCAAGCGGTCGCGCAATACCAATGAAATCACATGCCCCACTTTCAAGTGCGGCATTCATACCAGCAACAGTACGGAAGCCGCCTGTCACCATCAATTTGCATGATACATGCTGACGAATCTTTTCAGCGAACTCAAGGAAATACGCTTCTCGTGCAATCGTACTTGCCTTACGTGACTCGGCCTTTGCTCCAGCCATTGCAGGTGCTTCATACGTACCACCAGAGATTTCAATAATATCAATCCCTGCCTCATCAATGGTTTTAAACACTGTAATCACATCATCTTCAGTGATTCCACCACGTTGGAAATCAGCAGAGTTTAATTTGACTGAAATGATAAAGTTTTCTGAGGTTGCAGCACGAACTGATTTATAAATTTCCAATAAAAACCGCGTACGATTTTCAATTGAACCACCCCATTGATCAGTACGCTTATTGGTCAATGGTGACAAAAATTGGCTGATCAAATAACCATGCGCACCATGTAACTGGACACCTTCAAATCCTGCCTTTTCACAAACGGCTGCGGCTGTTGCAAAACGTTGGATAATATCGAGGATTTCATCATGTGTTAGCTCACGCGGTGTACCAAACATGGTTGCAAGCATTGGACTAAAAGGGACAGCAGATGGTGCGACCGTTTCTTTGTTTAACCCTTTCGGGCATTGGCGTCCAGGATGAGACAACTGAATAAGTTGCACCATACCGTATTTCTTACCAACTGCTGCCCATTGTTGCAATTTAGCTAAATCACGTTCGGTTTCAATCGCAACCACACCAGGTTCATTTTTAGCAGCAATATTCACCATGACATTGCCTGTGATCGCACAGCCCAAGCCACCTTTTGCCCAAGCTTCATACAAACCAATATGCAATTCATTTGGCTGCCCTTCGTGATTGGCGAGCGCCTCACTCATTGCTCCTTTGATAATGCGATTTTTAAAAATGGTATTGCGAATTTGGATACTGTCTGCAATCTGACTCATGGTCATCCTCTGCTATAATTAGAGTATTTACTCTAATTTAATCTGATTATTGTTGGTGTCAAGATATCTTCCGATAAATTGACAATAACATATGTCAATTTAATTACAATGCTAATATTCGCTAGCAGAAATCAGCTGGCGCGTATATTCAGTTTGAGGAGATGAAAATAACAATGCCGTGTCTTGATATTCCAATACTTTGCCATGCCGCATTACCATTATTTTTTGACAAAGCGCTTTAATGACTTGTAAGTCATGACTAATAAACACATAACTCATTTTATCTTGTTGTTGTAACCGACGTAGCAGTTGAATCATAGCCCTTTGCGTCGACCGATCAAGTGCTGATGTGGGTTCATCTAAAATGATGAGTTTAGGCTGTAAAACCAAAGCTCGAGCCAATGCAACGCGCTGTCGTTGCCCACCAGAAAGTTCATGTGGATATTTATGTTTATCCTCAACAGACAATTCTACTTTTTCTAAAACTTGTTCAATTTCTAACGCGATCTGCGATTTCTCAATCGCACGCAAATTTAATCCTTCCGCAATAAGCTGCTCAACATTCATCCTTGGGTTCAAACTACTCATAGGATCCTGAAATACAATTTGTAAGTCAGTTCGGATAGAACGTAATTGATTTTGGTTTAATTGATTGAGTTGAATCTTCTCAAAATGGATTTCACCTTCACTTTTGATTAATCGTGCAATCGCTAAAGCCAAAGACGATTTTCCTGATCCACTTTCCCCTACGATTCCGAGTGCTTTTCCTTGCATAAGGTCTAAGTTGATAGAATCCACAGCGAGCTGAAAACTTTTAATTTGATTAAACAAGCCACGTTTGATTGGATATTTTACTGAGACATGGTTTAAAGCCAATAACATTTCAGTCACATCTAAACTTAGAGCATCCCCAAAATCATGCTCCAGCAAATGACGGGTATACGCAGTTTTAGGATGGGTAAAAATTTCTTCAACTGTGCCCTGCTCTGCTGTATGACCTTGATTTAAGACCAGAACATGATCGGCATATCGTTTCACCAAATTTAGATCATGGCTAATCAAAATCATGCACATTTGACGTTGCTGTTGGATTTGCTTTAACAGATCAAGAATTTGAGCTTGCAGCATCACATCCAAAGCGGTTGTCGGCTCATCAGCAATTAAAATATCTGGTGCTAATGCTAATGCCATCGCAATCATCACACGCTGGCGTTGCCCACCTGACAGCTCATGTGGATAACGTTTTAAAATTTGTTCTGCGTTTTCTATCCCAACATCTTGCAATAAACACAGTACTTTTTGTCGAGCTTCAGCTTTAGATTGACCCGCTAAGATCAAGCTTTCACCTACAATTTTTTCAACTTGATGTAATGGATTCAGTGCTGTCATCGGCTCTTGAAAAATCATCGCAATTTTTTTGCCACGTATCTGCTGTAATTGCATGCTATTCAATTGATATAAATCAGCGCCCTCAAGTTGCACTGAACCACTGATGCTCAATGTTTGAGGAAATAACCCCAACAAAGCCAACATGCTTACGGATTTACCTGAACCACTTTCACCAACAAGCGCAAGTGTTTTTGCAGGAAACAGATCAAAGCTAAGATCACTCACGAGTGGCTGTCCTAACTCTTTGCAAATACTAAGTTTTTCTACTTTCAATACAGCCTGATTATTGTCTTGGGTCAAATGCATCACGTGCAGCCTCCCCAATATAAATTAATAAAGAAAGTACCAGTGCTAAGCTAAAAAATCCTGATAGCACCAACCACGGCGCATCTAAATTATTTTTGCCTTGTAATAATAATTCACCCAATGATGCTGCATCTAGTGGTAAGCCATAACCCAAAAAATCTAATGCAGTTAAAGCCACAATATTAGCCGTCAACATAAATGGAATTTGCGATAAACTGGAACTTACTGCATTCGGTAATATATGTTTGAAAATAATTTGATGATCTCGAAGTCCTAATGCTTGTGCAGCACGCACATAATCTAAATAACGTGCACGTAAAAACTCAGCACGAACCAAGCCTACCAACTCAGTCCAGCCAAACAGCAGCATAATTACAAATAACCAATACACACTTGGACTAAAGAAGCTGACCAGAATCATCACAATGAAAAGCATGGGTAAACCGCCCCAAACTTCCAAAATACGTTGACCGATCAAATCAATCCAACCACCGTAATAACCTTGAATTGCCCCTACAATGATTCCGAATACCGTAGAACACAGCGTTAAAGCCAAACCAAATAAAAGAGAAATGCGTAAACCATACAAAATACGTGCAAAGACATCACGACCTTGGTCATCCGTGCCCAACCAATTTTGTGCCGTCGGCGGTGATGGAACAGGCACTGCCAATGATAAATTTGGTGTTTGATAGGCAAATCCAACTGGAGGAGAAATCATCCACCCCTGCGCTTGGATAAGCTGTTTAACCACAGTATCTTGATAGTCTGTCGTTGTTTCAAACTCACCACCAAAGGTCGTTTCAGGATAATCTTGAAGAATTGGAAAATAAAAAGATTGTTGATAGCGCACCAGTAATGGCTTGTCATTTGCAATCAGCTCAGCGGTAAGTGACAGGACAAAAATCACGATAAATACAATAAAACAGCCAAAACCAAGTTTGTTCTGTTTAAAACGTTGTAGTCGTCCGCGCATCAATGGTGACATCACTTTCCACCTCTTGACTCAAAATCAATCCGAGGATCAATCAATTGATAGAGTAAATCTCCAATTAATCTTAAAATGAGTCCAAACAAGGTAAAGATAAACAAGGTTCCAAAAACCACAGGATAATCCCGTTGGGTAATTGCCTCAAAACCGAGTAAACCAATCCCATCTAAATTAAAAATAATTTCAATAAACAGATTACCGACAAAGAAAAGCCCCACTAAAGTCTCGGGCAAGGATGCAACCACAATTAAAATCGCATTTCGGAAAACATGCCCATACAATACTTGATGTTCATTTAGCCCTTTTGATCGCGCAGTTAATACATAAGGCTTTTTTAATTCTTCAACAAATGAATACTTCATTAAATAAGCACGCGCAGCAAAGCTTCCCAAAACCATGCTTAAGATTGGCAAACACATATGCCATAAATAATCTTTAATTTTGGCAAAGAAACTGAGTTGAGCAAAATTTTCGGAAACCAATCCTTGTAACGGAAACCACTGTAAATAGCTCCCACCTGCGAAGAAAACAATCAGTAAAATCGCAAAAACAAAAGATGGAATGGCATAGCTCACAGCAAGTAACAACGAAGTCGATTGATCAAATAAAAACCATTATTTCTGGCTTTTTTAATTCCAAGTGGAATCGCAATCAAATAAATTAAAAAAGTACTCCATAGCCCTAAAGACAGCGTAACAGGGAGTTTTTCATAGAGCAGTTGCGTGACAGGTTTATCTTTAAAAAAGCTCGTTCCAAAATCAAAACTCAAATAACCTTTAAGCATTAACCAAAAACGTTCATGTGCGGGTCGATCAAATCCATACTGTACTTTAATTTTCTCAAGCATTTCAGGACTGAGTCCACGTGCACCTTGATACTGTGCTAAATCACTTAAATGTGCGCTATTATTCCCATCTGTACCTAAACCTTGTGCATTCTGGATTTGCTGAATGGCTTGCTCGACAGGTCCACCCGGTGCAACCTGAACAATCATAAAGTTGATCAACAAAATGAAAAATAATGTTGGGATCATCAATAACATTCTTTTCAGAATATAGTTCATCATTAAAGAGAATCCCTTATTACGTTATTTGATCGAAATTTTAGAACACTGTTCACAATCATTCTAATTAATGTTTTTGAACCGACTGATGCAACTTCTTGGCTTTCTCAGCGTCAACCCACCAATATTCCCAACCCACGGATAACTTTGGCTTAATCACAGGTTGCTGGTAAATATTCCAATAAGCAAACCAACGCTCAGGCTTTCCATAAGTCAAAATTTGGTAGTAACCGGCACGTAATAAACGATCGAGCACACGCGTATATAAAACCACTTCTTCACGACTTTTTGCAGCAACAATTTTCTCGATCATGCGATCAATCACAGGATTTTTAATCCCTGAATAATTATAGTTATTGGCTTCATCTGCCGCGACGCTTCCCCAAAACTGTGCTTGCTCCTTACCTGGCGTAAGCGTTTGAGGCATATTAAACACCATCATATCAAAATCATGTCGACGAATCCGCTCCATATATTGCGGTACATCTACCTGTCTTAGATTGACTTGGATACCAAGTCGATTCAAATTACGAACAAATGGCATCAACTCTCTTGGCTGATTTTCTTGCTGCATTAGTAGTTCAATTTGAACCAATTTACCTTGGCTATCGTATAACTGATTCTTTCGAATCTGATAGCCCGCATCTTTTAAAAGCTTTTGTGCAGTCAATAAGTTTCGACGATTAAAACCACTAGCATCAGACACAGGATAATGCCAATCCTGTACTACACCTTGCCGCATGATTGGATTGAGTTGGGCCATATAAGGCTTTAACACACTCAACTCAGCAGCACTTGGTCGACCTTTTGCGGCTAAATCCGTATTATCAAAATAGCTTTGTAAGCGACGATTTTGATTGAAAAATAGTGCCTTGTTCTGCCATTCAAAGTCGTAGGCATAAGTTAATGCCTGACGTAAATGGATGTCGTTTAGGGGGGCACGCCTAGTATTAAAGACTAAACTTTGAATATCTAAAGGCGTATGAAGATGGGCTTTATACTTTTTAATTAAACCAGATTGCACCGCAGGAAAATGATAAGCGGTCATCCAATTACGGATATTTTTCTCTTCGTATAAGGTAAATTGTCGAGACTTAAAACCTTCAAAGCTGACATCTAAATTTCGATAATACACATATTTGAGTCGATCAAAATTATAGCGACCTTTATTTACAGCCAAATCTTTTGCCCAATAATGCGGACTGCGTTTATAACTAATACTTCGTCCTGCATCAATTCGATCAATCACATAAGGCCCTGAACCCACAATTGGCTGCAAAGTCACGCGACTAAAATCTCTATTGATCCAATCTTGTTTTGAATAGATCGGCAAGCTCGCCACAATCAATGGCATTTCAACATTGTTGTCGGACTTAAAAATAAATTTGACTTGATGTTTAGATAATACTTGTGTTCTCGCCAAATCAGACAAATACATTTGCAAACCTAGATTTGCCTTGGTTTGGTAGGTATCAAAGGTAAATTTTACGTCTTCAGTTGTCAGTGGCTGACCATTATTAAAGCGCGCCTTGGGATTCAAATGAAAAATGACATACTTTAAATGATCAGGATCATAACTCACTTTTTCTGCGAGTAATGGATACATGACCCTCGGCTCATCCAAAGAGCGATCCATCAAAGTATCAAATAAATAATTCACTCCTTCTGTAGAGCTGCCTTTGCCATTCATACTATTCAAATTATCAAAAGTGCCAAGGCTCGCCTGACTCAATACCCCACCTTTAGGTGCTTGTGGATTGGCATATGGCATGACCTGTAGCTTTGCATACTTAGGCTGCACATGCATGGCGAGATATGGTGTTGTTTGTACAGCTGCACACACAATCTGAGTAAAAAAGCTTAGTCCATAAAATAGACTAAGCTTTTTATAAAGAATAGATCGAATCATAGATCAATTATAAGTTTGGTACTTTAATCACATCACCAATTCGTAACTGAGTACTTGGTTTAAAGTCATTTAATTCAGCAAGTGCACTCGTATCTAAACCAAATTTACTTGCCAAACCAATCAACGTATCACCACGCTTAACTTTGTATTCAGTTACTAATTTTGGAATCACAATACTTTGACCCAGTTGTAAGCCCGTGTTTGGACGTACGCCATTTAGATCTGCTAGCTCACGACCAGACATACCTAAACGACTCGCAATACTATTGAGCGATTCACCAGACTTAACTGTGTATTTCTCAGTGTTTTTGCTTGAAGCTGTTTTCGAAACACTTCTCGTATCATCAGCTTTAGCAGACTCATTGCTTGGTACATCACCTGACAACTTAAGCTTTTGCCCAACACGGATGCTACTGTTACGAGACAAACCATTTAAAGCAGCAACATAATCAAGTTGTAAATAATAACGACTTGCAATATTGCTCAAGGTGTCACCAGACTTTACGGTATAAATATCTGGAGCACTTTCTTCTTTCTGATTTGATTTGCTATTTGATGCTGTTTTTGCTGGCGCATCACTCGTCAATTTCAAACGCTGTCCAATACGAACACCAGAATTTCGTTCTAAACCATTCAGATCGGCCAAATCGCTTAACTGTAGATCGTATTTATTTGCAATCGCGATCAGGCTATCACCTGATTGAACGACGTAAGTTTCAGGAGTTTTAACTGTTGCAGGGATTTTCAAACTTTGTCCAAAGCGCAAACCACTGTTCACCTTGATATTATTTAAATCTGCTAACTCATCTAAAGTAATTTTTGACTGTGCCGCGATACTTGTTAATGTATCACCACGCTGTACCGTATAACTTTCTGTTTTATAGCTGGTAGAAGCTGTAACATTGTCATATTTTACTGAGGTTTTCGTGTCTGAAACGCCATCACTTTGATTCACTTCATTTACAGGCACATTAATTTTTTGTCCAACTAATAGGCTGCTTGTAGCACTTAGATTAGGAGTGAGATCAGCCAACTCTTGATTAGATAATGCATATCGATCTGCAATCAGTTTTAAGTATTCACCACGCTTCACCGTATACGTTTTAGTTGCAACTTTATTCGTCACTTTACTGTCTGTATTGCGTACAGATTGTTGTGAACCACCTTTAGGCTCTTTCAAAGTAAGCTTTTGACCTACAAATAAGCCATCCGTAACAGAAAGATTATTATAGTCTGCTAACTGTTTTAAGCTTAAATCAAAACGGGATGCTAACGTCGTCAAACTGTCTCCAGACTGCACCACATAGCTTTCTGGTTTTTCAGCAATTTTAGCAGTCTCAGGCTGTGGTTTTGCATCGTAGAGATATAAACTTGTTCCTACAAATAAAGTGCCTGTTGGATCAATTTGGTTCCACTTTGCAATGTCACGCCAGTTCACACCATTTTTTTGTGCAATAACCGCCAATGTATCTCCTGGCAGAACAACGTAAGTTGAACGTTTACCCTTCGGCGCAACGACAACGACATCGGTATCCGTTTTAATATACGGTTTACCCTGATTTCGCTTAGCGTCATCACTGTTTGCTGTAGTAGTATCTTCTACTAAATTCTTAGGATAAGCGAAGCCTTTAGTAACTTCTTGACCTTTTTCATCAGCAACAGATTGACTTGTTTGAATCGCTGTTAACTTAATTTTGCCATCAAATGGATCAACAATTTCAGTTCCTTTCGGCGCAATCGCTTTAATTTCAGCAACAACTTGGTCTTTCTCAGCTTGAGTTGCTTGTGGTTCTAAAACTTGAGCAACAGTTTCCTTTTTACCCTCTTCTTTTACGGCTGCAATAATCTCCTCACGCTCTTTACTCGAAATCGGTGGTTCAACCTTTACAGGTTGTACATTTGGCGCAGGAGTAATCGCAACAGGAATCCGCGGTGCACTTGGTACATTAGCCGCCGCTGCAAATGAAGCTAAGGCATCCGAACCTTTTGGTGTCGTGATTCGACTATTTGACGTCGTTGTCGTTGGTCGAGATGTACTCGCTGTTAAATTAGGTGGAGTCTTGGTTGATGGCGTAATTGTTTGACCTGAACTAGAGCTTGTCGTTGTTCGAATGGTTGTCGATGTACTGACATTATTGTTCATCGCTGGCGGGTTATTGTTGCTGGCTAAGAAACTACCAGAGCTAGCTTTTCCTGAACGCAACTTAGCGTCAATTGATGGACTTAAATCTGCTGGAATCAAGATACGCATCGGGCTTGTTGGATCAACCATCTCACCACGATAAGCAGGGTTCAATGCATACAACTCTGCGCGGCTCAAACCTGTTATAGAAGCAATTTGGTTAAGCGATAAAGGCGCAGACAGATTAATTTCACGAAAGTGTGGTCTATTCGCAATTGGCGGTAAGGCTACCCCATAAGCACTTGGATTTTTGATAATTTGCGCTACAGCCAAGAAACGAGGCACGTAGTTCATGGTTTCTTGTGGTAAGCGTAGTGACCAATAATCTGTTGGCAGACCTGCTGCTTTGTTGCGGTTAATCGCTTGTTGGATACGACCCGGACCTGCATTGTATGCTGCAAGTGCAAGCTCCCACGAACCAAACTGATTATATAGACTACCTAAGAATTCATAAGCGGCTCGAGTTGACTCTACGACATCACGGCGACCATCATACAAACTGGTTTGTTGTAAACCATAGATACGGCCTGTACTTGGAATAAACTGCCATAAACCAGCTGCTGCTGCGCTGCTTGTTGCAGCAGGATCATAAGAACTTTCGATGACTGGAAGCAATGCCAACTCTGTTGGCATACCACGGCGTTCAGCTTCTTTTACTGTGTGATATAAATAACGACTGGCACGCGCACTTAAACGATCTAAATACGGTTGACGAGAAATAAACCAACCACGCTGCGCTTCAATACGAGAATCCCAATGATTCAAGTCCATCTTGAATCCAACGGTCATACGTTTCCACACATCACCATGTTTAAGAACCAATAAACGATCCCCTTCTACAGCACGCATGTCCGTAGCAGAGAGTAAGTCCTCAAGTGAGTCTAAACTGCTTGCATCTAAATAACCTGATCCCATTTGCTTTGAAGATGAGGTCTTTGATGATTGTGGCGTCGATGAACAGCCCGTCGTAATTCCTAGCGCAGCTAAAGCAGAAGTAAGTACAGTAATTTTAAAAAATGATGTAGCCGATGCTTGCCACACCAATGTGGTCGATTTATACATAAAAACTTCCAGTCAACTCACGCTAGTTTATTTCTTCGATTTGCCATTGTAGTAAAGCATGTCACTTAGACAAGGCAATAATTTAACGTGATTTGCATGGAAATGTTACAAGAAATTTAAAAATATGAGTTTTGTAACGCTCAGAAACCGAATTTAGCTTTACAATACAAGTTGTCATAAGGGAGTGCTACACTTTTAAATGAGTACACTCAAATAAAACTTTGCTTTTATTCGATCGCCCTTATTCTTGTAACACAGTTCAAATTCATTTTTTAGGTTCATTTATGTCTCAAACAATCACACTTTATGTTGATGGCGCATGTAAAGGCAATCCCGGATTAGGTGGTTGGGGTGCGTATATCATTACCGAACAAGGTGAACATAAAATTTGTGGTGGTGAACCTGAGACAACCAACAATCGTATGGAACTCACTGCGGCAATCGAGGGTGTTTCATTTTGTCCAACAGATGCTCATCTGATTATTTGGACTGACTCCAACTATGTGAAACAAGGGATTACTGAATGGATTCATGGTTGGAAAAAGAAAAACTGGAAAGATGTTAAAAACCCAGACTTATGGCAAAAACTAGATGCAGTTTGTGCCAATCGAAATATTGAATGGAATTGGATCAAAGGTCACGCTGGTCATGCGGGCAATGAAATGGCTGACCAACTGGCAAATCAAGGTGCTGAACAAACGGCTCAACAAATGAAAATGACAACACAGGCTAACGCTGATACAAAAAAGCCTGAATCAGACTGGTTACTCAATGATCCTTTTGGTTTGGATATGGGAACTGAGTCTGAAGAAATCGAGGAAGAGCTAGAAGACGTGATCGCTGAAGAATCCAATGATGATGTCTCAGACGTAATTACTGAAAATGCAATACCAGCGAGCAACTCGCATCCTCATGTGGTGATAACTGAAGCAAAACTTAATCTGCAGGGTCCTCGCCAACTAATTCTAGATACTGAAACGACAGGTTTTTATTATCAAGATAGTGATCGAATTATTGAAGTTGGCGCGATTGAAATGATCAATCGCAAACTAACAGGTAGCTCGATCCATATCTATATTAACCCAGAAAAACCTGTTGGCGATTCTGTCGATGTCCACGGTATTACAGATGAATTTCTAGTTGATAAACCCAAATATGCTGAAATCGCAGATACACTTTTCGCATATTTAAAAGGCGCTGAAATCATTGCACACAATGCAACCTTCGATATGAACTTCTTAGACATGGAGTTTAAACGTGTAGGTCTGCCTTTGCTTTCAGATGTATGTGACGTTACTGATACCCTAGCCCTTGCAAAAAACAAACACCCCGGACAGAAAAACTCATTAGATGCGCTGGTGCGTCGTTATGAGATTCCTGCACGAGATCGTACTTTCCATGGTGCGTTACTCGATGCTGAAATTTTGGCAGATGTTTACCTTGCAATGACAGGTGGACAGGTTTCTTTTGACATGGATGCACTATCTGAATCAGAGGAAGGTCAAAACAAAACCTCACGCCAAAGAATCGAAGTCGATTTACCAGTGATTTATCCGAATAACGATGAAATCAACCAACATGAGACGTGGGTCAAACAATTCGAAGAAAAACATGGAAAGCCTTGCTTTTTTGCAAAATAAATTTCCCAATCCATGTGTTTTTTTGTATCTCAAGTTTTAAAACTTACGTTATATTAACTATTAAAGATTTAAGCCTCCTCTAATTAGGAGGCTCATGGATATAACAACTTAGGAAAGGTGTAGGTCACATGTCTTACCAAACCTCGATTCATTTCGACCCAACGGCATTACTAATAATAAAAAATGAGATCGACAACTCGATTAAATTAGTAGAGACAGCAGTTAATACGCTTGCCGAAGAACAAGCCCTCCCTTTTGGTATTGATGATGCACTCAATCAATTCGAGCAATGTACACAAGTTCTTGCCTTGATTGATATGCCACATCTCTCGCAAATTACCCAATACTCAGCTGAGCTCATGAGAAAAATCATGGCTCAACCAGAGCAAATTAATACTGGTGATGTTGTTGCTTTAAGTGAAGGCACAACAATGTTAAAGCGTTACATTGAGTTTATTTGTCTTCGTGAAGTTAAAGTTCCACAATTCTTACTCGATACGCTGAACCGCTTAGAAAAAGCTTTGGGCAAACCAATTACGCAAGAAGGTCAAAGCATCCAACCACTACTGGACTGCATCACCCCGAACTTCAATCTGCCTCAATCTCCAAGCCTTGAGCAATCACAATACATTCACCAACTCTATAAACTATGTTTGAACAAGTTGATCAAACAAGCTGAATCACCTTTAGATTTACAAGGTATTAAACTGGTTGCAGTGTACATGGCAGGTCTGGCGGCTGATTTACCTAGCCAACAATATTGGCAACTTGTCAGCGTTGGTCTAGGTCATATTGAAGATTTATTAATTACTGAAGCACGTCTGCGCACTTTAATTAAAATTGAAACTAATATTGGTCAATTCTTGGCTCAGCCTACGGCATTCCAAAGTAACCTTGTTGATCTTGCAGACATTCTAAGTATTTGTATCAGCCAAGAAGATGATTTATCACAACATATTCGTGAACAATTGAATATCGGCGATGAACTATTGAGCGATACGCAACTACAAGTTTTGAGTCGCCATCTATATGGTCCTGATTACGAAACTATTCATACAATTAGCCAGCTAATGACCAATGAAATGGCTCAAATTCGTAATGAAATTGAATACAATCACCAAAACATGTCAGCTGAGAAAACACAGGAATTACAAGAAAAGCTCAAACAGCTTTCAAATGTGTTCAAAGTGCTCAACCTGAATGAAGCAGCGAATGAACTCACTCAGCAAGCAGAAAAGTTAAGTCAGCCAAATACGCTTACTGATGCAACCTCTGTTCAACAATTGATGAATAGTATTCTTGCTTCAATGAACTCTATTGGTATTTTAGAGCGCAACTACACCTCTAGTCGTTTACAGCTGCGTGTAAATAATATGCAGATTTCTCTAGATCGACTAGATGAAGCACATAAAGCACTATTAACTGAAACGAAGACGTTGATTGAAACATTAACCCAAACACTCAGTTTATACGTTCAAGATCCAGCAGCGCATAGTTTAGAATCACTGCCAGAATATTTTAATCAATTGGCTGGTGCTGCGTTATTCTTAGGTAGTTCTGCCCAACAGACTGCATTATTAGGTGCTGCACATTTTGCTCAATACCGTCTTTCACAAAATGAAGGATTCGATGCTGAGCAAATCAATTGTATGCTAAATGTTGTTGCTGGCTTAGATTTACTCGTTGATAACTTGAAGAACAAGCAACCAGTATTGCAATCTATGTTTGATGTGGCATTATCAAACAGTCAACAATTACAAAGCGTAGCGGCATAATGACTCAACTATCACTTGCTTATATTTTTCAACATCAAAAACTGTTAGTAGACGAAAAATTTCAACTACCACAAGTCGAAAAAATAGCAAGTGACCTTCCCATACATCATAGCGATCAAGTGATTGCTCGTGATTTGCTAGAAGGTGAAATCATTCCTGATGGGTATCAACTCGTACCCATCCGCGAACTGATTCAAACATGGTCAAATACAGAGTTTTTACAAGCGAGCCGAGCAATTCAATTGCTTGAATGGCGTCGCAATCATAAATTCTGTAGCCATTGTGGTCATGCTACTGAAATCCACCCGCGTGAATATGCCATGATCTGCCCTGCTTGTGCATATCATCAATATCCGCGTGTACAGCCTTGCATTATTACGATCATTACCAAAGGCGATGATGAAATCTTGCTGGCTAAGTCTGCACACAACAAAAGCAATATGTACGGCTTAATTGCTGGATTTGTGGAAGTAGGTGAAACTTTAGAAGAAGCAGTGCAACGCGAAGCATTCGAAGAGGTTGGATTAAAACTCAAAAATGTTCGCTATCTATCAAGCCAACCTTGGCCTTTTCCAAGCAATTTAATGATCGCCTTTCATGCTGAATATGAATCTGGAGATATTGAATTGCAACTTGAAGAAATTAGCGATGCACAATTCTTTAAAATTGATCAACTACCAGAAATTCCATTCAAAGGCAGTATCGCACATGCCATGATTACGAAAATGGTAGAAAATAAAAAAGCATCTTAAATAAGATGCTTTTTTTTAATCTAATCTTCTAATGCTTCTTCTAAAAAATGCAGAATAGTGCGCTTCGTTTTAAAGTAATGACTTACAAAGCTCGCTAGAGTTGCAACGATGGTAATATGTCCTGTTTTTGGAATCACCATGACATGACTATGATTACCCTTTTCTCTTAACGCTTTATCAAGATCAAAACTATTGTGATTACCCACCAACTGATCATTTTCAGCCATTAATAAATAATGCTTAATCTTATTCGGATTTACAAAATAATATGGCATCACTTGCTGATAAGGAATGTGTTGATCAAATGCATGTTCAGACAGTGGATCATCTTTATAATCAAAGTGATAAGGCCCAGCTAAGCCAACGATTGCCTTAATATTATCTGTATATTTAAATGGCTGAGATTGTGCTGAATACACAACCGACATGACATTAAAAGCACCTGCCGAGTGCCCCATCAAGATAATATTCTCAGTCGAAATATTAAGCTTTTTCTGATTTTGATTTAAATAATGTATCGCTTGGGATAAATCATCAATGAATGCAGGAAAAATATTTTCTGGTGCAAGTTGATAATTAATGACGGCAACATCAAAGCCTTCGCGAGCGAATGACTCCCCAATAAACAAATAGTCTCTTTTATTGCCATGTTGCCATGAACCACCATGTACAAAAATAATCAGTGGTCTTTGCTTCTTCGGGTTCTTAGTACGATAAAGATCAAGACGATTTCTTGCTTTTAATCCATATGCAAGATGCTCTTCCTTTTCGTAAGTATCTTTGGGTGTTAGATAATTGATTGAATAACTTGCTAAATCATACAGGCGAAATTCCTGATAGAAATTTTTCGCCCGTATAACATTTTCTTGTACTTGTTGAATAAGTTGCTTCATAAATTAAGGTGTGGTCGGAGTAATAGTCGCAGGTTCAGCCTGATCAGGATCAATCGCAACTGGAGTCTCAACTAAAGGTTGTGTCGATGCAGTTCCCACCATAGGTGTTGCAGCTGTCGAACTCGCCATAGTTCCAGAAGACTGATCAATGTTATCAATCAGTGTAACAATTTTACTCACATTACCAACTTTTTGTAAGACATCATCTAAATCTCTTATTTCAGCAGTATTTAGACGACCCATCACATAAAGCACGCCATTTTCAGTATGAACAAGCACTTTACTATCAGAAACAACGGGCGCTTTCATCAACAAACCACGTGTATTCGCAGTCACTGTTGCATCTTGCATAATCGTGTTATAGCCAACTTTGTCGCCAACTGTAATGTAGTTATGGACTGCTTTGACATCACTCATCGCACGAACATTATCTTCAGCCAACTGTTTTAAATACGGATCAGGCACCTGACCTGTCAGCAACACATTGCTATGAAAACTTTCGATATTGATTCGAGATTGTTTAAAACGATGATCTAATTTATACAAATTAATGTTCGCAGTACGCTTAATCGAGGAGTCAATAAAAACCTGCCCTAGACTACGCTCTCCGCTGTTGGTTCCCACAGGAGAAGTCCCTGTACCACCTGAAATAAAACTCGCACATCCCGATAAACTTGCAGCGCAAAGTAACGTAATCGTTAAACGTTTCAACACTTGGCAAGACTCCCTATCTACAAACTTGTTCAATCTTGGGCATTTATCTTAAAAAAGTTCAGATATTGACTTCATCTAAAGTAAACGCATGTTCAATCCATTGCTGATCATACTTCAATTTTGAAAAGTCTGGTTGTACTGTTTTTGCAATTTTCTGTGGAAAATCAAAACAAATCACATCAAAACGGCAATCATAATCATAATAATCAGGGTTTTCTTGTAAAAAGAGTTGTGCTGTTTTTATGATTTTACGTCTCTGAGAAGACGTTATAACCTCACACGCCGCTGCATAACTTCCTGCGGACCTTGCCTTTACCTCAACAAAGATCAGCTCATTTTTTCGTTTTACAATTAAGTCAATTTCACCATATCGGGAATGATAATTTCGGCTTATATATTCACATTGATGTGTTTGTAAAAAAGTCAGGGCGCATTGTTCCGCCCATTGCCCTAGCTCATTTTTCTTTTTCTGCATAATGCTTTAACTTAGTTTGAGAGTCTGAATACCATTTTTCTGCTGTTGATAACATGCTGGCTGACGGCGTATTTTAGTATTGTTGATTTCTATTAGCCCTGTGCGACCTGAAAATGAAAAATGCTCATCATCTGAATGTTTAAGGAATTGTTCCGTAATCGTCCACGCATCTCCGCCAAATGCCAGTAAGCGCTGAAATGCCATATTTTCTGGTTGCTCTTTATATGCTTCGATCAAATCGGCCCATTGTCCATTATACAACGCTGGCGTATCGCAAAAACTCAAACCTAACGGGATTGACCGTCCTTGTTCAATGCTAATCGGGGTCGCGTAAATATTTCGCTCGGGTAATTGCCCTAACTGCTCTATCCAATTGTGATTGCCTAATAGCAGCAAACCTTCTTTTCTAGATAATTTTTTAGGTTGTTCATTGATAAACTCAATACCATCACCGAACTCTGTCATCAATGCCATCATAAAAAGTTCAGTTGCAGACTCTAAACCAGACTGACGTAAAACATATAATTTCTTAATTTTATCTTTCTTGAGCAATCGATTGAGCGTAGCCGCATCATCCTGTTTGGCTAAACTAAATTGCCACATATGATTAGCTTCTTTGTTAACATCATTGAGCGCCAAAACAGGAACTTTAGGACTCAATTCCATCATTTGTTCAATATGCGGTCTAGCCAATGGTCCAACAATTAATTTTGTCTTATTGTTCGTTTTTTTCTTGATAATGCTATCCATACTATTAGTTGTGGAATCAACAAAAATCAGCTTTTCTTTGCTACCAGATGCTGTATAAGCACTCAAGAAACCACGTTTGATGCTGTCACCAGCTCGCGCCATTGCACCAGATTCGGGTAGAATCACCAAGACGTCCGCATAAGTTGGACTGATAGATGCTGCCAAACACAGTAGCAACCAATATTTTTTCAAGTACATTATGGAGTTACCTTATATGAGTGCTCAATTATTTGTTGTAGCAACCCCGATTGGGCACTTAGATGACATGACCTTTCGTGCAATTGATATTTTAAAGTCGGTTTCGGTAGTTGCCGCAGAAGACACTCGTCAGTCTGCTCAGTTATTTAAGCACTATAATATCTCAACTCCGTTAACAGCGTGTCATGATCACAACGAAAGTAACAAAATTGATCAACTTCTCCAAAAAATGCTAAATGGTGAAAATGTTGCATTAATTAGTGATGCGGGTACACCGCTAATCAGCGACCCCGGTTTTAAGTTAGTTCGCGCAGCACAACAACATGGGATTCGAGTGATTCCTGTACCAGGCGCATGTGCTGCAATTGCTGCGTTAAGTGCTGTAGGTTTACCAAGTGATCGTTTTAGCTTTGAAGGCTTTTTACCATCTAAAGCATCTCAACGTATTGGCCAACTCGAAAAACTGAAAGATGAAACTCAAACATTGATTTTCTACGAAGCACCGCATCGTATCTTGGCTTGTATTCAAGATATGGTTCAAGTTTTTGGTGAAGACCGCCCTGTTGGTTTTGCTCGTGAAATCACAAAGACCTTTGAGACCATCAAAAAGATGACGCTAAAAGAGTTAGTAACTTTTATTGAAAATGATCACAATCAAGAAAAAGGTGAAATTGTAGTTGTGGTTGGTGGTGCATCTGCTGAAAAAGACTTGGAGCAAGATAAGCTGGATGAATTGTTAAAGCGCTTATTACAAGATTTATCAGTAAAAGCCGCGTCGCAATTGGCTGCTGATTTGACTGGTATTAAAAAGAAAGTAGCATATCAGCGTGCTTTGGAATTAACGCAAAACGATAATTAAAACACCATAAGAGACTCTTTAAATTGCAATAGAGCTTCCGCCAACCTTAGGCCCACACGAAGGTAGAGAACTTGAGTTACTACTTTCAGGTGAAAAGCCTATTGCCCTTTTTTATGAGGAAGTTCCAGATGAGTTCTTATCCCATTTAAATTCAGACAATTTAAAAAAGATTATGAAGACATTCCCAACACAACATGCGAATAAAACTATAACGTTTTGTTTAATTTATAAGAATGCTCCAAAATCTCATCTTAATGAATTGCTATCGATACTAGAGCAGTCTTTATTACAAAAAGGTTTTCAACCCACAATCGAACGCAGAATCGGTCAGTTATTGGGTTATAGAAAAATTGATATTGAATACTACCTAAATCATATCGCACGGAGACTCCAGTAATTTTTTCAACGTTGCTAAGCTTTTGACATAAGCTTACTTTGATCAATTTTTCTTTCAGCTCTCGCCTGTTTAATCACACTCAAACCTGAAGAAACACCCAAATAAGCAATAATAAAAGCAACCAATAAATCAGGGAACATTGTTCCAGTACCAAACACTCCAACGGCAGCAATAATGACTGCAATATTCGCAATCGCATCATTACGACTGCATAGCCACACCGAACGCATGTTTGAATCACCATCACGGAAAGCATAAAGCAACAATGCCACGCTGACATTTACAATCAATGCAAGAACTCCAATAGCTCCCATCAACATCGGTTCAGGTGTTAAACCTAACCACCATGACCAGATCACTTTTGCAATCACAAACACACCAAATGCGGTCATGGTAATTCCTTTTAGCAAAGCTGCTGTTGCTCTCCAATACAGCGTCATCGACAAAACAGCCAAAGAAATAGCATAGTTGGCTGCATCCCCAGCAAAATCGAGTGCATCTGCCCATAAGGATACTGACCGTGCATGAGATCCCCCGATCATTTCTACGAAGAACATTGCGGCATTAAGAACCAAAGCGATCCACAATGCCTTTCTAAATTTCGGACTAATCTTTTGTGTTGGTGCAGTCGTTGTATTGCATCCACATCCCGCCATGACTTTTCTCACATTATCTTTTATAGTCATTAAAAACCCTTGAGTAACTCCAGAGTCAAGTATGATTAATTTTACAATTGGGCAACTCGCTAAAAAATCAGGCGTTTCTGTTGATACCATTCGATATTATGAAAAAATTGGATTATTAGAAAAGGCAAAGCGAACAGAAGGAAATTATCGTTATTATTCTGAGCAAATGCTTTCAGAATTATTATTTCTAAAACATTGTCGTGAATTGGGCATTACTTTACAGGATATTCAAAAGCTCAAAGATTTAGCAGAAAACCCAAGTCAAACCTGTATTGAAGTCGATCAACTTGTTGATCAATATCTCAAAGATGTTGCTCAAAAAATTAAAAATCTTCAACATCTACAGCAAGACCTAACTCATCTTAAACAGCAATGTTCTCAACACAGAACGATTGAGCAATGTGGCATTCTCAAAGAATTACATCAACCACATGAATGTGAACATGAATCACATCAGCAAAAAAAAGCACCACAATCGTGATGCTTTTTTGATGTCTTTATTCGACATTTGACTTAATCTTGATGTTCATCTGGTGGCACTTCGGTAATGCGTCCACCGCGCGCAAGAAATGCAGCCACTTCATCTTCTAAAGCTTGACGTTGTTTCTGCTTTGCAGTCACGGTTAATGTCTCAGCTTCAGCAAGATCAGCGTCATTCGCACTAGACTCTTCATTATCTGCACCACTTTCGGCTGCTTTCGCCTCTTCATCGTCTACAGCAGAATCTTCTGTATTTTCGTCGTAATCATTCATTTCCGTCATATTACTCTCCCCACAATGACTAAATTCTCATCATCGCTATTTGGTCATCAGAACTTGGTGAAATTTAGCAAGCTCTTCTCATTTCGCAAAGCATAATGTTTGTTAAATCGTATTTTTTACGACCAAATTCACTCTGATTTATAAATGATTGTTTAAAAAATATCTACTATTTTTTAGCAAGCGTAACGTGTCTGCTTCAATGCACCTAAGCCATTCGCCTGTTGCATAAAACGATCCTTAAACCAATCGAACTGTTCAACCTGTTTTAAGCCAAAATTTCTTGCCCATACAAATGGAAATAATTCCGAGCTTTCCAACCAGCCAATCGCCGACATACTGTGCATCATCGCATCATTTTGACCTTTACGCTGATGCTCATAACGCAACAAAGTTTGCTCGTTAGCCCACACTCCACGTTGTAAATCGTGCAGTAATACATCACACAACACAGCAGCATCGAGACAACCAATATTCACGCCTTGTCCAGCTAAAGGATGAATCACATGTGCAGCATCACCAATCAATGCCAAGCCTGATTTAATATAGCGTTGCGCCGCGCGTGCTTTAAGTGGAAATTGCGCTCTAGAGCGAACATCAACAACTTCACCTAGCATTTGTAAGCTTTCCTGAGTGAGCAATCGCATAAAATCTTGATCAGTTAGTGCTGAATACTCATCAGCATAATCATCAGGTAAAGTCCAGACAATCGACTGCCAATAACCATTTTCCTGTGCATCCAGACTCGCCATTGGTAAATACGCCAATGGGCCTGTAGGGAGGAAAATTTGACGAGCGACATATTGATTGGGTTGCGACGTTTTGATCGCGCAACTGATCGCGGCTTGTTTATAATCCAACACATCGAGATCAATATACGCCTGCTCACGTACAAATGAGTTCGCGCCATCCGCACCAATCAATAACTTGGTTTTAAGAATTGTGCCATCAGCAAGTTGAATCGACCAACCTTGTGGAATTTGCTCAATACGAATGACTTTGACTTGGGTGCGATAGTCTTTAAGTTGTTGCAGCATTTTTTGCTGAATCGCTACATTCAAGACACTTGGCTCGACCATTGAACCTAGAGCCTGATCTGATTGAGGTTGCTGTTCTGAGGCATGGCCAAAATTGATTTCACCATAACCATTTTTGTTCCAGACTTGCATACCTGAATAGGGCATTTGGCGGGCTAAATCATTCCAGACATCAACTGTTTTCAATAAATGAATGGTCGCCTGACTCAGTGCCAATACACGCGGATTCATCACAGCTAAAGTTTTCTCTTGATCTAACACAGGTGCAGCATCCAATACTGTCGCTTGAACGCCACTCTGAGCAAGCAGTAATGCCGTTAGACCACCGACCAAGCCACCACCAACGATCACAACATCTAACATTTCACTCATGCTTTTAGTCCCATCGCATAGTTGGCAACCAAAGGCTTAATTCCAGGGATCACATCAAATGCAATCAACCCAGTATTTCGTAATAATTTTAGAATTGGATTCTGATTACTAAAACCACGTACCACAGAATCACAGAACTTAATCACACGTTGTTGATCAGTTAAACGTGCTTGTTCATAAGCGAGTAAATTATCTGGGTTGCCAATATCATCTGATTTCGCCAATTGCTCCATCAAATAACGCACCAATACATCTGCATCACGTAAGCATAAATTGAAGCCTTGCCCCGCAACTGGGTGAATGGTATGTGCCGCATTCCCCATTAGCACCACGCGCCCTACTGCTTGCTTAGCAGCTAAGACTTGAGACAATGGATAGCTAAAGCGCTTGCCTGTTTTTTCAAACTTTCCTGCACGATCACCATAAGTTTCCTGTAAAGCATCAAGGAAATGTTGATCATTTTCTTCACCTAACCATTCTGCCTCAGTGCCTTTTTTCACAGGCCACACCACTGAACGGCGGTATTCACCCGGCAACGGCAACAGTGCTAACGGTCCCAACGCACTAAAGCGCTCAAAACCAACGTGCTGATGGGGTTTAGAGGTTTGTACAGTAGTGACGATGGCGACTTGGTCATAATCATGCTCATCTACACCGACACCAATCGCTTGGCGACAGAATGAATCACGACCATCGGCAGCAATGACCAATTTAGACTTTAGGGAGTGAATATATTCACCATTACGCATGGCTTCAATGTGTACCGCATCAACATCTTGTATCAATGAGGTGACTTGTACACCATCAATTAATTCAATCAACGGTTGTTGGCGAACTTGAGTGAGCAAAACACGACCAAGCCAAGCATTTTCAATTACTTGACCAAAGCTTTCAACTTTTTCTTGCTCTGCGACAAGTCGTGCTTTACCAAAGCTACCCTGCTCTGTGATATGTACTTGCAGAATTGGGGTGGCATGTTGTTGTAAGGCTTCCCACAAACCTAATTTTTGGTAAATCTGTACGCTACGGCGTGACAATGCGGTGTTACGCGCATCAAAACTGGAATGATAAGGGGCAACATTTTCATCATCATAGTTTGGATATTTCACAGCTTCTAATAGCTTTACTGCGATATTAGATTTTGCCAACATTAGAGCAAGGCTGAGTCCAACCATACCTCCACCGACAATGATGACTTGTTGCTGCATAATATTATTCCTTATCAGTTTTTCATGACTTGATGTTTGTATACTATATTACTCTAACTTAAATCAGGATGGGAATTTGTACTTTGTTTGGTCTGTGTTTTTTAAAAGTTATTTGAAAATATTCAACCACACATAACATTTGGTGATTTTCCTCATAAATTAAAGCTTTCTGCTATTTTAGATAAAAAGAAATTTCATGATGGAAGTTAAAAATATAAGATCACTTCAATGAGAAGCATCCAACACAGACTTTATTTGGGGCATTCACTTATTATTATCATTAAAGTAAATGTACGTTTCTTATTTTAAAAAAACATAGATATTTTTTAAAATCAAACAAAAAAAGAATATAATTTTCTTTCACAAAGGGGAGTAACATGCGATTTTTATTTTTATTAATCTTATCAGTTTCAATTGCAGGCTGTAGCTCGTCTCATTTAAGACCTACAAAAATGTATAGTGGTGAAATTAAACCAAAAAGTGAATTAGCTATGGTTTATATCGATTGGTTAGGTGCTGGTCAGTATTTTAAGGCGGGTAGTTCCATAATATATGAAGTTAATGATCAAAAGATGTCAGAAAATAAATCTCTATTTGGAAGTACTCAGTTAGTAAGTGTGAATCCTGAAGAGTTAAATATAAAGGTACACTCATTAATTGTAGGTCGTTTTTTAGATACATATAGAGGGTTTGAAGCTTGGAATGTCTATACTCCGATTCCGCCTTTTAAAGCAGATGCAGGAAAAATATATATTTTATGTCCTCTTGAAAAAATAAGTAAGGGCCCTGAGGATATTAAATTTAATGTTCACATATACCCCTTTACACAAGATGAAATTATACAAAATAAAGGCATGACAGATTTTATCGTACGCCCATGTGAAACCATTAAAAAATTAAATCAAAGACATTAAAAATAAATAATTATTCCACGATACTTCCCTCATATAGACTTAACCAAGTAGTAAAGGCTAAGTCCATATGAGTTCTTTTGTTACAATATTACTCAACCATAATATCAAATTATAAAATAAATACTAATTAAGAAACAATCGTTCCACTAATTAACGACTCGCCATCAAACTTTCAATTTCTTCAACGGTTTTGACTACATTTTTCGTCAAAACCAATGGTCCATTTTCAGTCACAACAATATCGTCTTCGATACGAATCCCGATACCTCGCCACTTTGCATCTACTGTTTCATCATCAGGTGCAACATATAAACCGGGTTCAACCGTAACCACCATACCGGCTTTATAAACACGCCAGTCTTCGCCAGTTTTATACGCGCCAACATCATGCACGTCCATACCAAGCCAATGTCCTGTACCATGCATAAAGAATTGACGGAATGCTTCGCTTTCTACCAGCTCATCTACATCACCGCTCAATAAGCCAAGATCAACCAAACCTTGAGTTAATATCTTTACAGCAACTTCATGTGGATATTTATAATGATTGCCTATACGGGTTGCATCAATTGCAGCAATTTGTGCATCTAAAACAATATTATAAAGTGCCTTCTGTTCAGGACTAAACTTTCCACTGACTGGGAATGTACGGGTAATATCCGATGCATAGAACTCATATTCACAAGCAGCATCAATCAAAACTAAATCGCCATTTTTTAAAGGCTTGTTATTTTCAACATAGTGCAAAATACAGGCATTTTCACCACCACCTACAATGCTATTATAAGCAGGTACACAACCATTTTTACCAAAGATATAATTCAGTTCTGCTTCAAGCGCATATTCCATCATCTCTGGTTTTACGCTTTGCATTGCACGGGTATGCGCTTCTGCACTGATATTAGATGCAATCTGCATCAACTCAATTTCTTGTGCAGATTTTTTCAAACGCATCTCGTCAACAATACGATCCAATTGAACCACTTCTGCTGGCGCTGCACCACCACGGCGCTGTTGTGCATCCGCCTTTTGAATCCATTGGCTTACTCGCGCATCAAACTCTGAAGTTTGTCCGATACGATAATAAAGGCGTTGTTTGTTTAATAGCTTGTCGATAATTTCTTCATCAAGCAAATCAATCGCATAAGCTTCATCAGCATCATAGATTTCAATCGCACCATCAATCCCAGCACGATAGCCATTCCAGATTTCCATTTCACGGTTACGTTCACGGCAGAATAAGCTATAGCTATAATCTTCACCTTCTTCAAAGGTTTCAATGATCGCAACCGCTTCTGGCTCTGCAAATCCAGTTAGATAATAAAAACTACTGTCCGCTCGATATTTATAATCAGCATCACGATTACGATACATTTCTGCTCGCGTCGCAATAATAGCGATACTGTTACTTCCTATTTTCTGTGCGAGAAGATCACGGCGTTGTTTGAAATCGGCTTGACTTAGTTTCATATTGTCCTTCTGATGAAGATGAATGATTGTAAGTATCTTTATTTATAAGAGATAAAAGACAAAGTCCGAGTTAACTCGGACGATGTGGGGTAAACATTTCTACGACCGTTTGGGAATCAACAGGCGCATCTTGATTTCTGCTTTTTGCATGGAAATTTTTCAACAAAGAACTTTCACTTACAGGAATCTTGGTACGACCAATCGACAAGCTCACAGGAATTAAACGTACAAACTCATACAATTCCTGATAGCTTTCTTCACCTTCTTCATCATTATCCGAGTCTTCAAACTCGACCGCTGCAACATCTTGTAAATGTTCAATCAGCTCTTGTTCTTCTCCACGAATATGACCAGAAGCCAAACCGAAACCAAGCACAACGCCTGCACACCAATCAGCTAATGCTTGAACACGATCTACAAGTAAATGGCTATCATCTGGAAGCATTGGTAGATAATCAAGTTCATCATCTGACAGAGCATGTGCCACGTCTTCAGCTTCGTCAGTTAAACTTTCGAGTGCTTCTGGTTGTAAAACAGGCACATTTAAGGTGTTTAAGATTTGTGACCATTCATCAGAGGTCGGTGCTTGTGTCACACAAACTATACCTGTTAGTAAACCATGTAACTCACTTGGACTTGAAATTTCTTCAATCCCATCAAAATGGGCATTCCATTCCGTCCAACCTGAAATATCGTCTTGCATTCGTTTATCCAATCTCTATACTGCTGTATATATTACCTTTGATTGCAACTCTGTGCGACCTTCGTTATGTTAGAACAATTACAGCGTCTACAAGCGCATATTGGTGTTTTAAAAACGCGCTTACACCATTTTGAGCGAGAAAATACATCGCTCACTGAGGCTAAACAATTAGCTGAAACTGATCATCATGCACAAATCGTGCAAAAAAATAGCATCATCACGCAAAAGCAGGAAGAAGTTGATAACTTAACTGAACAACTGACTCAGTTACAAGATCAATTTAAACAACTGAATACTGATGCGACAACTTTAGCTGAACGTTACAGCCGTTTAGAAAAAAGTACCACTGATCTTAAAAATCGTTTCCAAGAAATCTTGGCTGAGCGTAATGATTTACGTGTTAATAAAGAAAAATTACAAGCACAACAGAGACACAGTCAACAAGAAATCCAAGACTTACAGCAGGATCGTGATCGATTATTGCAAAAGAATGAATTGGCAAAATCTAAAGTTGAAGCCATCATTCAACGTCTTGCCATTTTAGGCACCGCTCAAGATCAACACGCACAAGAAATTCAGCAACTTGCTCACCCGAATGCTGAAACACAAGAGGAGATTTGATCATGAGTGAAGCGATCGTTGTTGAGCTACGTTTAATAGAACAAACTTTTCGTCTCAATACAACTGAAGACAAGCGTGAAGAATTAGAGCGTGCTGCAGAATTACTAAATCAGAAGTTTCATGATATGCGTCGTAATGCACCGCGTGTTGAACACAACAAACTTGTGATCATGGTTGCTCTACAAATGGCTCAAGAAGTGTTCAGTTTGAATAAGTCTTTGCAAGAATATGCACACTGCGAACACTTACTCCAAACGATTTTGGAAGATGTTGAACAAACTGTTGAGTAAAATTGCACAAAGCCCCATCAATTAGTAAGTATCTTTACAGATATGTGGTCTGCAAACATTGCCATCGTGTAAAGATCAGTTATACTAAAACTGTCTCTAGGGTGTTCGCCAGTACGTCTAGTCCCCTGCCGATACTTAAATTTATGGATGTGTTCTGTATATTTTGAGTGTATGCCTGCCTTGAGTAGGAAACCCGTTAAATATGCGTCACCTCCACCTTGAACTCATCGGGTTCAGGGTAACGACCATGCAGCGGCATCTCTGGAGCAATTTATTTATTATAAAAATAATCTCCTATAAAACTATAAAGTTTGAATTTCCTCAAAAATGTCTTTTTAACTGCCCTAAATTTAAACCTATTTTAAATTTTTTCATAAAAATCAAAACTTAACCATACTCCCCACCAATATATGATTGATAAAATGAAGAAATATCGGCTAGAAACGAACAGGTATTAATTTACCTTATGCTATTCTCTTCTATTTGATAGGGAGTTGTAATGTTGGCTTTATCCATTTCACTTGTATTCTTTTTTCTACTATGACATACAAAACAAGAGAAGAAGAAACTTGTTTTTATTATAGAAAATAATCATTTAGAGCTAAAAGGGAAAATTGATAAACTCCAAGAGAAACAGAGAGATATAGCACGACTTCAAATTCAACTTAAAGATCTTAAAGAAACAGTATTACTCAAAAAAAAGAGAAATAATAACATTAGAGAAAAACATCAAACTCAAATAAAAAATAAAGCACCATCAGGTGCTTTATATTGCTAGATCAATATACTGGTATCTTTCATTATATTTTAAAGCATTTATATCACTCACTCATCTTTTAAAGCACACTCATAATTCGTAGGATCTTGCGAACAACGAATCTGTTTAAGTAGCTTCATCATATCTGGATCATAATAACCTTCTTTGGTCATTTGAATGCGTGCCTCGCGCATTAAGCGCACATAACCCGGCTTATCGCTTTCATTTAAGGTCATCCAATATTTATCAGGGATGCGACCTTCAAGCTTATCCACAAAGTTAAATGCTGGTGTTAATTGTTTTGAAATGATTTCACGGGCGATTGATCCCATCCCAGCAGGAAACTTATTGCGATGCATAATTAAGGTTCCAGTGACCTGAATGACTGGAAACTTAATAATTCCACCAACAACTTTACCTGATTTGTCAGTCATACCTCGATGCAGTTCCATCGGTTCAAACAGGATTGCTGGCGCGGCCATAATATCAACTTCTTTATTATTGAATTTTGGCCCGACTGTTAATAAGTCGACTGCAACAGGCTGCGCCCCAACATTTTGAACCAGTTTCTTTTGAGTTTCATCGAATTGTAAAACCGCAATCTTCTTGCCTGCTGCCTTTGCCAGTGTATTGATATTACGATCTCCCACCATAATATACGCACCACCTAATGGCACTACGCCAACAACCTCAAAATCCTTATTAACCATTTTTTCATCAAACTTTGGGTTGGCTAAAGTTTGAATCACAGCAGTTAATTGTTTATAGGTTTGCACCGCACCAATTGCATCGATACTGCCAACAAACTTATTAAACTGTTTCGCTCTTAAATTACTGATACCTGCGCCATCACAACGTTTGCTACGGAAGTCTTCAGTTAACACACTTTCATTGGTATAAACTTTTAAAGTCACCAAAGTAGACGCTGTTTTTTTGAGCTTTGGATAATCAAAACTTAAATTCATTTGAAGATTAGATGGACGTGTCACATTCATATTCACGCCATACTGCTTTGCAATTCGCACAATACGAGGAATCTCTGTTAAATAGCTAGTCGCCTGCTCAAATGCCTCACCATGTTCGCCACTTGGGGAATACACACATAATGTCACTTGCTTGGGAATTTGATCCCAAACCTTCGGATCATTAAGCAGTTTTTTGATTTTATTCTGCGAATAGGTAGAAAGAGTTAAATCTAATTTTTCTGCGGGTGCTGCATGCCCAACATTCATTACCATTAAACTTGATGCAATCACACAAGAAGTCACTAAAGGTTTAATCAACCTTGTAAATTTATTATTTTTCATTTGCCATTCCATCCTTAGCTATTTCCCAATAGTTTTTATTCACGTTAAGGATAAAGCATAAAAATAGAATTGACTGGTTTCATTTTGATGATGTCAATTGAGTCAAAAATAAACGTGGCTCTACTCTCAATTTATGAGAATAGAGCTAAAACAAAAAGGATTATGATTTATTCAATCGCAACGCATTAACTACCACAGATAGCGAACTTAATGACATTGCAACAGCTGCGAACATTGGCGTAAGTAATAAACCAGTGAGTGGGTAGAACAAACCTGCGGCAACTGGCACACCTAATCCATTATAAACAAATGAGAACGCAAGGTTCTGCTTCATGTTTTTCACACCTAGTTTTGCCATATGTACAGCATGTGCTACGCCTTGTATATCGCCTTTCACCAACGTCACTTGTGCAGTTTGTTTGGCAATATCTGTTCCTGTACCCATTGCAATGCCGACATTGGCTTGAGCAAGTGCGGGTGCATCATTGATACCATCTCCTGCCATTGCAACCACTTTACCTTGTGACTGTGCTTGCTTCACAATTTCAAGCTTCTGCTTCGGATCACAATTGCCAAATACCTGTTGAATACCCAGTGCAGCTGCAACCATCTGTGCATTTTTCTCATGGTCACCTGTCGCCATGATCACATCAATCCCATCTGCATGAAGTTGATCAATCACGGATTTGGCATTTTCCTTAATCGCATCATGAATCGACACATAAGCAATCAATTCTTGCTCAGACATTAGGAAACTAATGACATCACCTTGAGATCGTTTTTGGTCTAGCTCTTGGATCAACTTTTCGCTACTAAACGTCAAACCGAGTTGTTCAACTAATTTTTGACTACCTATATAGAGCGCCTTACCTTCTATCGTGCCTTTTACACCAAAGCCTGTAACATCTTCAAAATCAGAAACATTCAACAATTGATCTGAATCAACAAGTTTGGTGAGCGTCTGGGCAATGGGATGTGTTGAATATTGTTCGATTGATGCAATCCACAACTCGATCTGACTTTGGCTATACACATTTGATAACGGTTGAATCTCTTTTAAACTTGGCTTACCCTCAGTCAATGTTCCTGTTTTATCAATGATTAAGGTATTCACCTTGCTCAAAGATTCAATTGCTTCTGCATCTTTAAATAGTACCCCTTTCTGTGCGGCACGACCCGTTGTCGCCATCACAGACATTGGTGTTGCCAAGCCCAAAGCACACGGACAGGCAATAATCAGTACAGCAACAGCACACATCAATGCCAAATCAAATTGGGCTTTGCCGAACATCATCCAAGCGATAAAAGTCAGCACACTAATACTTAATACAGCGATCACAAAATACTTCGCCACAACATCGGCAATACGCTGTAAAGGCGCTTTGGAGCGTTGTGCATCAGCTACCGTCTGAATCATTTTGGCGAGCGTTGTATTGGTTCCAACTGCCGTAGTTTTAATACGAATCGAACCTTGTTGATTAATCGTACCGCCAATCACTTGATCGTCCTTTTCCTTTTTTACTGGAACAGGTTCACCTGTCATCATCGATTCATCAACATAGGTTTTGCCATCAACTACAAGACCATCCAATGGAATCTGCTCCCCAGAAGAAATCTGTAAAATATCGCCTTGTTTAATCATGGCAATATCGACTTCTTTGACTTGATCATTTTGAACAAGTTTGGCTTTGGCTGGTTGTAAGCGTAACAATGCTTTTAACGAGTTTGCAGTTTGTGAACGCGCTTTAAGCTCTAGAATTTGCCCGAGTAAACTCAATGAAACGATCATACAGGCTGCTTCATAATAAACAGCGACACCATGTCCAGTTTTAGCTTCAACTGGAATGAGTGATGGGAAAATCGTTGCAACCACACTATAAATAAATGCAGCGAGTACACCGACACCAATCAAACTCCACATATTGAGATGTCCAGTTTTATAAGACACCCAGCAGCGCTGTAAAATTGGATAACCTGCCCATAACACTACAGGCAAACTTAAAATCAATTCGATCCACGGTTGAATATGCGGAGAAATAAAAGCATGAATATGCGAACCCATTGCCAAGATCATCACCAACAAACTAAGTGGCAATGTCGTCCAAAAGCGCTTACTAAAATCAACTAATTCAGGATTCGGCCCATCATCTAAAGTAGGTTGCATTGGCTCAAGCGCCATACCACAAATTGGGCACGTACCAGGTCCCTTCTGCACAATTTCAGGGTCCATTGGACAGGTATAATCCATATCCATTGCACCTTCAGGTACAGGACGCTGATCAGGTGGAATAAGATAAAACTCAGGATCATTGTTGAATTTATCCAAACAAGATGGATTACAGAAATAATAAGTTTTATCCTGATACGTTGTTTTTAGATCAGTCGTGGTTTTAACTGACATCCCACAAACAGGATCAATCTCTGTATCTCCATCAGCAACTTGATGTGTATGCCCGCCACCACAACAACTAGATTTTTTTCCTTCAGGTTGCGCTATTTGTGACTTTTTTTCACCTCCACAACATGAACTTTTCTTTTCCTCAGTTGGCTTTGGTTCACAACAAGAAGATTTTTCCACAGATGCAACAACAGGCTGTTCTTTTGACGTTCCGCAGCAACTTGATTGTTTCTGCGGCTTTTCCTCAGCACAGCAAGAAGATGACGTTTTGTCAGTTTGATTTGCTTTTAAATAAGCATCTGGCTGCGCACTAAATTTCTGTTGACAACTTGCTGAGCAAAATAGATATCGAATATCTTGGTAGTCAAAATAATACGATGATGTTTCAGCAACTTGCATACCACATACTGGATCAATATATTCATACACAATCGCTGTTTTATTACCAGAGCAGCATGATGACGTTTTTTGATGTTCCACGACAACACCTATCTTTTCTTTTTGGATAGGTTTAGCATAAAGTCTGTACCTAGGTACAGAGTCAAGTATTATTTTGGCAATCGATGAGGCACAAAAAATGAATCTTACTATTGGGAAATTGGCAAAATCCTGCAATATCAATGTCGAGACCATTCGTTATTATCAGCGGATTGGCTTAATGCGGATTCCTGAAAGCACCCAAAGTTATCGTTATTATCATCAACAAGATTTGGAAACATTAAGCTTTATTCAAAAAGCCAAAGATGCTGGATTGCAACTGAATGAAATTAAGGAGTTATTAACCTTAAATTTAGAAGATCGAGTAGAAGTACGTCATGTCATCGAACAGCGATTAAATAAAATTGATGAACGTATTCAAGAGTTACAAGGACTCAAACTACGTCTTTCAACATGGTTAGATGAGTGTAAAACCACTGAAAATGAATGTTGCCCGATTCTGATGGATTTAAAGCAGCAAGCAAGTACGAGCACCTAAGTTTTTTGAATTGAGGTGCTCTTGATATAACAATATATATTTAAATAAAAGACCAAACGATATTTTCATCTTGGCGTTTTAAAAGAAAGCTCGTCTGCTGATCATCCTCTACAACAATATGATGATTTGAAAACATCTTTACTTTGAGCAAAGTATTATTTTCATAAACCAAATCGTTTTTCCCCTCTTTAGTTAAGACAAGCATTTGATCCAATACAACTAAGTTTTTTGAGTCCAACATATCTTTCCCCTTGAAAGCCTCTATAAAAATGAAGCATCGTTGATCAGCTTTTGGAGTCTAGAGAAATGATTCATTCACTCTACTGATGAGATACTTTCTTTAATTATTGAAATACATGAAATTGACATCGAAACATGCTATTTCATAAATGCGGATTTTAGTTTATTTTTTAATCACAAACATCATTATTGTCTAACAGTTCACATATTTTTAAAATTAGCCGACAAAATGCAATTAAATTTAAAATATTGTTCTCAAAAGAAAACCCCATGAGATTTAGATATAAAAAAGGCTACCTCACGGTAGCCTTTTCAAGACAAGTAAATTACCAACTGACATTCACACGTCGATTTGGAGCTAAACAACCAACAAGACGGTTATTAGCTTTGTTACCCGCACATTGTTGGTATAAATCAGTTTGGCTATTGGCTTGGATTTGAATACGATTGACATCAATACCTTCATTTACCAAAAGCTTCGCTACTGTATTCGCTCGCTGTGCTGAAAGTTGATGGTTATATGAAAATTTACCTAATGGATCAGCAAAACCCGCAACTGTAATAGGACCTGTTGAATTGCTTTGCTTAATTCGCTCGGCAATTGCCGCTACAGAAATTGAACCTTGTTCGATTGCATTTGCATTTGAGCGATCAAATGCAAAGAACACGCTTCCTGATCTTGCTCCAGTTAAATTCGCATCATTTGGTACTTGATTGTTTGCACCCCACGCCATTAAGCCCTCACAAGCTTCTCCTCTCCAAGATAAGCGCTCGGATAGGTTTTTCTTGTCAAAATCTACGCGTAACTGGCAACGTAAATAATCTTGGCTATTCGGCTGGCGAATATCTAACACATAGTTCCACGTTTTGACAAAAAATACCCCTTCGCTAAATTGAGGATTACCCAAAATATATCGAATTTGGTCTTTAGTTAAACCTGTATCTAAGCGTGCAACATTGTCGTATTCGTAACGCTGCACCTGTTTTAGATAGCTTTTGTCAACAGTAGGAAATTTGATTTCCTCTTGTTGAACAACCACTTCATCATCTGCAATTGCAGTGATTGCTATCGTAGAAACCATCCCAAATACTAAAGCTTTTATCATATTTTTCATTTTTTACTCTCTTAATCTGTTGGAAGCTAGGAGAGTCAGATGACTCTCCTCGACAATGAATTAGTCGATTACACCGCTGATACCGATACGTACACTTGGATCACCTTGTGATGCTGCTGCAACACCACCTGTGATTGACCAACGTCCATTGTCAGCAGTTTTACGTAAGGTCACACCCACTGCATTTTCACCACCATGATAAGAAGCGCCTGCTGCATACGTATATTTACCTGGTACGAATGGTGCTGCCTCTAAAGCCATTGCCGCCGCAATACCCGCATTCGCACGTTTTTCTACATCATCAATACGTTGGTTTGTTGAGTAGAACGCTTGCTCTAGACGATTACTTACATTGTCAATTTTGGTATTCAATGCTTGATCTGCTTTATTTAAAGCATCTACTGCACCACCAACATTGTTGTAATCTTTACCACCTACGTTATATGTAGGATTAGTAAAGCTTTGCGTAATGTTGTCATACCCAGCTCCACCACCAAGATACTCAGCAATTTTTTGGTTCGTTGTATTCAACTGTGAACCATTTACCGCATCTTTAGAATCTGCTTTGATTGCACCATCTTTAACGCCAGTTACAACACGATCACCATCTTTACCTGCAACATTTACTGTAGTACCACCAGTATCTTTACCAACTGTGATTTCACCATTTGGTGTTTGTTGTTGAACAAGACCAGATTTACCACTGTTGATATTGTCGATATTGGTTTGGATGTTAGAAATATCACTTGTGTTTTGGTTCACTTGTTGTTGAACATTCCACAACTGACCACCATTCACAGCATCTTTAGAGCCTTGAGCAACTTCACCATCTTTTACATTACTGATGGTTGTGCCATTAGCACCACCTAATGTGATTTTGTCTTTATTTGCGTCATCGTATTTAACCGCATTATTCGCAAGCTCATTAACATTGTTATTTACATTGCTAATTGCTGTGTCTAATTGACCTTTATTCACAGCATCTGTAGCACTCGTACCTGCTGCAACATTGGTAATTTGTTTATTACCTGCATTGATTCCTTGTGTTGTTACACTCGGACCGCCTGCAATCACTAAACCAGTGTTGTTTAATACAACAGCATTGTTACCAATGTTAATGCCTGAATTGTTCAGAACAGTATCACCTGCTGCAATAGAATCGACTGTTAAGTCCTTAGCAGTTGAAACTTCATAGTTATCTGAACCATCTGCATTTTTCGTCTTATTCACAACAATGTTTTCACCATTTGACACTGTTGTTTTAGACGTGGTTGCAGCATTGCCAATTGCTTGATCAAGTGCTGTTAATGCATCACCAACGTTAGTTTGAGTACCTTGAGCCACATTATAAGTTGGGCCTGTGATCGTACCATCAGCATTTACCTTCGCATTACCACCAAGGCTGTCTACAAGTGCAGTTTGTGTTTCAACCACTTGATTACCGACAGCTTTCAATTGAGCAACGTTAACTGCATCTGCATCGGCTGTACCAGCCGCAACGCCAGTAATTTGACGGTAGATACCATTTGCAGCATCACCAACTGCGACTGCACCAGTTGTAGATGTAGTGTTGCTAATTGCAGTTTTGTCAGCTGTAGTTGCTGCTGACAATGCATAACCTGCAACACCAGCACCTGTAGTCGCTGCCGAACCCGTACCTAAAACAACTGAACCAGCAACTGTTTGAGTTACATTGTTTCCAAGTACAAAGGTATCGTCTGTCAATACTTGGTTGTTGTTACCCACAGAGTAACTGTTGCTGCCATCAACAATCGTTGGGTCACCAATTGCTCCTGAATGATCCCCATTCACTTTGTTACCAGTACCGATGCTGATAGATTGAGTACCTAATGCTTCTGCACCGTTACCAATCGCAATTGACTGAGCGCCAGCAACTTTCGTGTTGTGACCTAGTGCAACAGAACTATCTGCACCCGCTTCAACGATCGCGTTGACACCAATTGCAGTTGAGTTCAATCCACCTGCACTTGAGTCATTTGTCGTACCTAAATCACCTTTAGAAGTGTCTGCATTGGTATGGAAGAATTTCACACCTTCTGTATTCATCTTCTGAACAGTCTGAGCAATCGTCAAACGATCAGTCGTTTCTTGACCTTGCTTATCATAAGTAAGGAACAATGAGTCCTGATTTTTATTGTCTGGTTGAGTATTTACAACCTGATCAATAATGTTGACTTTATTACCATTACCATCAACAACCTCTGTAATGTTGTTGCTGATCACTTGTTGTAATTGCTCTTCAGTCGCTGCACGACCTTGTGTCGCAAAATCAGCAGCCGTTAAGTCTTTATTACTTAAGCCTTTGACAGTATTTGTCGTACTATCGATTGCAACGTTTCCAATTGCTAATTGACCAGTTGTTACGCTATCCAAAGTCAGGTCTTTACTTAAAGCAAATGCAACATTATTACCTGTCTTAGTTGCTGTTAAGTTGCTATCTGTTGGATCAGCTACACCGATGTCAACAGTATCACCCGCTTTAATTGCGCCTGCATTCGTACCATTTGTTTGTAAGTTGAAACCACCTTTAAGTGTTGTGATTTCATTACCTTGGTTCGTTACAGTCGTATTCAAGGTACTAATGTCTGATGCATTCTTAGTAATGTTTGTCGCATTTGTCACGATATCAGAAGTGTTCTTATCTACATTCTGATTCGTTGCAAATAATTGACTTCCATTTACCGCATCAGTAGAAGTCGCTGAAACATCGCCTGCTTTAACATTTGTCAATGTCGTACCAGTTGCACCAGCTAACGTCACTTTATCTTTCGCTGTTGCATCATCGTATTTAACTGCAGCATTGTCTGTCGTTGTTTGTTGTGCCGCTAAAGCATCTAACTGACCTTTATTTACAGCATCTTTAACGTCTGTGCCTGCTTCAATACCACTGATCTTGTTTGTTGATTTATCAATGATTACATTTCCAACAGTCACTTTATCTGTCGTAATACCTGCATTGTTCATCACAGTGTTGCCAGTCGTTACGCTATCCAAAGTCAAGTCTTTACTTAAAGCAAATGCAACATTATTACCTGTCTTAGTTGCTGTTAAATTACTATCTGCTGGATCAGCTACGCCGATGTCAACAGTATCACCTGCTTTAATTGCGCCTGTATTCGTACCATTGGTTTGTAAATTGAAACCACCTTTAAGTGTTGTGATTTCATTACCTTGGTTCGTTACAGTCGTATTCAAGGTACTGATGTCTGATGCATTCTTAGTAATGTTTGTCGCATTTGTCACGATATCAGAAGTGTTCTTATCTACATTCTGATTCGTTGCAAATAATTGACTTCCATTTACCGCATCAGTAGAAGTTGCTGAAACATCACCTGCTTTAACATTTGTCAATGTCGTACCAGTTGCACCAGCTAAAGTCACTTTATCTTTCGCTGTTGCATCATCGTATTTAACTGCGGCATTGTCGGTCGCTGCCAAGTCTGATGCTA
>NZ_BAEB01000042.1:0-46147 GCF_000241225.1 Acinetobacter sp. NBRC 100985
CCCAAAAGGTAATAAGCAAAATGTATATACAATGTATATGCCAAAATAATTAATGTCAACCTTAGCCACTCGATAAAACGTTTAAGCTACAATAAGCCATCAAGAGCCGCATACCATAAACTTGAATTACAGTTGTGACCCCAACACCGCTACTTACTGGCTCTGCCATTTTTATTTCTCTAGATGTACCCCCCATGAATACGGGGAAAATGGTTACTTTTAAAAAGGTTATTTTGAAATCTTGTATACTCGATAAGCTGCTCCATCTCTAGATTTATCTGCTACTTCAACTTTCCAACCCATTACTTTTAATGAGTTTGTTAACTGAAAGATGTCGTCCCACATACCGAAAACAACAAAGTATTTCGCATTAAATTTGGTAGCTATAGCATCGATTGCTCTTGGATCATTTCCGCAATTCACTAATCGAGTAACTTTGTTTACTTGGGCTGAATATGATGTTTTGAGTCCAACTATATCAACAAGCTTACTATTAGTTACAGTCGAGATGTAACCCGCATCATGAATCAAAATTACATCATTCTTACTGATATTCTCCTTTACCCACTCCCCAACTGTAAAATTTTCATTTTGAGTAAATTGAATAGAAGTATTTAAATTGTGAATGTTTTTAGGGACACTATACAAACCTAGAACTAGCATAAGTAAACTTAGATATTTACTATATTTAGCAACTAAATTTAATGATAAAAAATCAATTAACCCTATAATCGCGAACGCATAAAAAACGTATTGATATCTGTAATTATTGTGATGAATACCACCTGAAAACTCTAACAAATACAATATGTAAAAAATAGAAATAAATGTAAGAAAAACGAATCTTAACCTAGTAAACAAAATTGCTATAAAACCTAGTGAAAGAACTCCCAGGCTTGACAAGAACCTGCCAATACCAGAATTTAACACTCTAATTTTTTCATCTAGTTGCTTACACGACTCAGCAAAAAAGTATGATTTAGCTCCTGCTGTATTAGGTAATATATTTCCAGTCAAAATGATTGCGTAAATTGCGACCATTGCTGAAGCTATCACTAAGATAAAAAATGCTCTTGAAAACTCGCTTTTTTGATTGTTTTTAAAATAAAAAAATGCAGCTCTAACACATATTATCGTGCTTAGAAATGACAATTCAGGTCGTACAAATGGCAATACTGGTAACAATGCAAATGCTAACTTTTGCTGTGGTACTCCATTTCTAAACAAAATTAAACTTATAGTGACTAAAAAGATGAGTAAGCCTGTTTCAAGCCCATTAAAAAACTGCTCAATTACGTATCCAGAAACAGCTGCTAATAAGGTTAGACAGAAACTTGTGACTATATTTTTAGTCGACTTAAATGAATATAAAAAGATTGCTACAAGAAATAATATGTAGCTTAGAGAAGCTATTAAAAATTGACTCCAATTTGTATCAAAAACAAAAGCAATGAGTGTAATTAATCCTACATGCACAATGCTTGTCAGCCCTGAGTTTTTTGCAGAATCTAAAAACACTGACTCGCTTTTAAAGTTAACAAAATTATTAACCGAATGTTGTACTATGTATGCATCATCTAGGGTGTAAACGGGTGTCCATCCCATAAAATAAAGTACATAAATACAAATAATTCCCCCAAGCACCATTGGAATTACTATTTTATTTTTCATAAAATTCAAACTTAATATTTTCAATATGTTAGTAGTTTATAACGGATCTATCACTAAATTGAAGATTAAAGTGCTTTTATCTCAGGAAAGGAGGATTAGAAGTCATGATATTCTTTCGTTTGTGATGTGAAGTTGGTTGTATATCTTGCAACACCGATAGTCACTCTTACCTCATCAACAATGACTCTCCAATAATCAGTAGAAATACCGTTACCCCCCAATAAAATGTTTTAGCCGATATCGCACTTATATGAGTTACATTTCCAACCGCTACCCCATTTACATATAAAGTGATTACTCCTACATTTCTTACAATCAGCAATACAGAATGCTTCAACGTTGTGCATATCAGTAATACGAAATACTTTATTCTTTAACAACTCAGGAATGATCGAGCGCCACATCATGGCAGCATGGTCCATTACGGAGATGTACTCAGGAACTTCAATATCTGTAACTTCAATGAACTCAGGAACATTCGTTTTAAGTGGTCGCTTCCCTTTGTTCCCTAATGTCTTTTTTGTCTCTTGAGGTTTTGGCTTTCTACCTCGCCCTGGTACTGTCGCAACTCCACTCATTTGTCAATACCCCGATTTTTTAATTTCGCGCACGTAAAAATGTAACTTAGGGAGCGGTCATTTCAGAGTAAATTTCTGAACTTTTTGTATCCTACCTCCCATCACGGCGAGCTTTTGCTGTCTTCTCGCGCTGTCTTTTCTTGGTGAGACGGCGAGCATAGCGATTGCAGGTTGTCCATATCATCTGTGCCACCCTGTTCCTTTGAGACAATATGATCGAGATCAGTGGCCATAACAACTTCACCGATTGCGAAGTGTTTTACGCAAAGATAATTATCTCTTTTAAGCACTTGTTCTCTAAGCTTGCGCCATGCATGTCCATAGCCCCGCTCTGTGGTTGAGGTCGTTTGTTCCAATTACTGCGCTTATCTGCATGATCATCATAGAAGCCTTTTTGGCTTCTTGATTTGACTAGGTTTGGACATCCAAACTCTCTGCAAGGTCTGCTCATTCTGTTTCACCTCAATCTTCAGGCATAAAAAAACCCACCGAAGTGGGCGTATTTTTGACAATCAATTTCAATAAACTATTTTATTGTTGTTCTGTTAGCTGATGATAACCTACTTCTGAAAATACTTGTCCAATAAGTATAGTAGATCTCTATCATCTATTTCCTTTTTTCTACTTTGCTCTATTTGCTGCTGATACTCTTCTTGTGAAATTACTCCTTTATCAGGTGTAGTCTCAATGAGCTTCAAATAAGGCTTATTATTTAAAGTTTTATTTTGTGCATTATATTGAGTTTTATCATAAGCGCTCATACCGGATGTCTGAAATACATCTTCAATTCTTTGTGTCATATAATTATAGTTTTGATTTGCCCATTTTGTTTTTAGTTGATTTGATATCTCAAAAAAATCCACACTCTCATTGCTGTCAGTCTTATTATGAAAGTTATCTTCTTTAACAATTAAAATAGATGGTTTTTTTTCGAAAAAATCATCGGCCCTGCATACAGAACTGAAAACCACTAAACTAATAAAAAACAATAGTATCCTAAACATCAAATGTATAGCTCATTACAAACCGTTGGAATGAATAAATTTTATATAAATTTAAAAAAAACCTCCACTCTCTATCATATTCTTTTATTGCTTTTCGGCCTATAAATAGTTTTGTTTAGCTTTGCTTTCGGCAACTAAGACTCCATAATTTTCACTCATAAAAAACCGCCTTAACGGCGGCTTTAACACAACATATTTAAGTGTTATCTATTACTCTGGAATAAAGACCATCTTTTGTTGGGCAACAATCCACTCTGGTTTTCCATCTTTTAGCCAAATTTTTGTTCTTGCCTTATTTGTAAGTAAATGGACAATTTTTCTGTCTAAGTTTTCTAGACCAGTACTCTTATACACTTTGATATGTCTAACATATCCACGTTCATCAATGAAAACTAAAAATTCAATTTCTCTGTATCTATTTTCAAGCTCACTGTTGTACACAGTTATATTTGGCAAATAAACCCAAATGTTCTCATTATTACTTATATCTTTAAAATTAAATTCAACACCATCAATAACTAACTTATCCGTTGAGTAAGGATCTAATTTTTCCACTTTAATATAGTCAACTTGAGTTGCTGCACACCCACTTAAAGATAGGAATAAAGCACAAAAAAACAATTTATTAAGCATGGTTTTTACCAAAATTTTTTCTGATTATATATATTTTTAAATCAAATACTATACTTAAAACCTCAAAAAAATCAGATATTAAAAAATATTTTTGTGAAGTTAGTTCTTTCCAATCTTTATACGAAAATTAGTTGATCCAATGTCTTGTATTTGCATGGTGTAAACAGGCTTTCCGTCTTTCTGATCTTCGTTAATTAATAATTTAACAACTCCATAATTCTTATCACCAGTTATTTCAACTTTGTAAAAGTATGCCGGTTGTTTGGATTCATAAGAACTTGAACCGCCAACAGCTCTAATACTATAGTCGGTAACTTTGCCAAATTCTCTTCTTATCGTATCATCTGTATATATTACAGATTCAACACGCTGAACATTATTCTTATTATTAATCATAGAATGTACTCCCCAAAATATAAGTAAAACTACACTTATGAGAGCAATATTTCTTTTCTTCTTCAAATCTTTAAATTCTATAAACATGAAAGGGAAAAACCTTTTGAAAACATTCAAACAATTTATAAAAATCGTTACCTAATTGTACCCACTACAAAAAAAAGCCCGCATTAGCGAGCTTTTAAATATCTAGTGAACCATTATAATTTCGCTCACTATAGCAGAAATATGTCATATCCTTTGTACAAGGTCAATAGTGAAACGAATTCAACTTTGATATGAATCCTCTTTCTCCTTACTAAACTCAAGAGAATCTTGAATCATGCTATTTGTAATCTGAAAGAGCCTAGTCACTTCTCTAAATACTAATTCATGAAATATTCTATGGTTCGCCCCTGCTTGTTTTGGATTGCATCAAGCATCCCGGCAACATGTTCATTAGCTAATATTTGCACCATTCGCAATTTGCACGGCAGACAAGATAGATCCAAAACAGGCGAACATAAGAATACCTATAACTAAGACCTGAAATAAAAAATATTCTATCGCTAGCTTTTTGTCGCGTTTCCATATTTCTGAAATTTTTATTGCTTCATTTCTTGAAAATTCTAAAAATTGAACACCTTTAACCTTTAGATATAAATAACACTTGTAGGAGTTATTAAATTCTATGTACGCATTGACTATCCAGAAAGCAAATGCGACCCATATAAATACTGTAAATATATAAAATGGAACGTGATTAAATGCCAATTTCAGTACATTCGATTTATATAAAAGAAGAAAAGCAATACCACCAAAAATAGTTTGAGTGAGTATAGTTGTCATGAATTTGTTGTAGGCTTCTCGACCTTCCTCAAAAATAAACATAATTTCTCCTAAAAATCATTAATTTTCATAAATTTAAAGTTATTATGTTTGCAAACATGGAGTAAAGATAATGCTTATTTTTCAACAAAACAATATACTTAATCTTTGATTTTTAATAATATTGATACGATTTTACAACTGATTTTTTACATAGCTTCTGCTTAAATACCAAATATAAAGCGCCAACTTTTCCGAGTCGGCACTTTTTTGTTTACAATTCTCTCAGTTTTTTTATAAAAAATCTTAAGCCGGCGCATTAAAACAATTCAGATTTGTCTCCATCAACTCGCCGTCCGTTGCTCTAACCAACTAAGCTATAGACCCTAAATCACAATGCTAATGATTAAAGATGCCTGATATTAGTCAAATTAAATTACAAACAGATGATTTTATAAAATTATGTTTAGAATCATATTCTTAGATAAATCCACCTGATATTCACAAGCTGAGTAAAGAAAATATTTCCTTGTTTTGATCATTTTAGAGACATCCAAATTTTCCTGTGATCTTAAATTTTCAGCCATATATTTTATATAGAACTCGGATTAAACTGCTGAAATTCATTTGTAATGATAAAGAATATGAAAAAGTTTTTAGGAAAATCTATTTTTAAAGCAACAGGTTGGGAGTACAAAGTCGATCCAACTATCTTGGAAAAAAAGCAAGTTATTATTGGATTTGAACACACATCGAACTTAGATACGATCTTATCTTTAGCTTTATTCGCAATTTTAGAGCTTAAAATTCATACACTCATTAAAAAAGAGCTTTTTAAAGGTCCACTTAAACCAATTCTAGAAAAGCTTGGAGGCATCCCTGTTGATCGTAAAGCAAATAAAGATATTGTTACGCAAATGGTTGACTTATTTAATCAAAATGAAAATTTCAACCTTGTAATTGCCCCGGAAGCAACGCGTGCCAAAGATGGTGAAACTCGAAAGCCAATCCGTACAGGTTTTTGGCATATAGCTAAGGCAGCGAATGTGCCTATCATTCTAATGTATGCAAATGCTCGTACCAAGAAAGGTGGTATTTTAGGGAAAATCTACCCTACGGATCTTCAACAAGACTTAGAAAAAATTAAATCACTTTATGCCGAATATGGAATTGATGTAAAAATTAGCTAAGCTCATTCTTTCGATCAATCTTTGTAAAGTGACGGTGATTTTAAGTTTTGAATATGAAACATGGCTGTTTTCAACAAAACCATCGCTATGCTAATATTCGTGCACTTTTTTAAGTTTTAATTTTTTGGAGTTACTTCCATGGCGGGTCATTCTAAATGGGCCAATATTAAGCATCGTAAAGCTAAACAAGATGCAAGTCGCGGTAAAGTTTTTACTAAGTATATCCGTGAAATCGTAACCGCTGCACGTTTAGGCGGTCCGGACGCAGCCAGCAACCCTCGTTTGCGTGCTGTTGTTGAAAAAGCACTTTCAGTCAATATGACACGTGACACGATCAATCGTGCAATTCAACGTGGTGCTGGCGGTGAAGACAATGATGATTTAAAAGAAGTAACCTATGAAGGTTATGGTGTGGGCGGTGTTGCAGTTATTGTTGAAACAATGACAGATAACCTAAACCGTACTGTACCTGACGTACGTCACTGCTTCTCTAAAACCAATGGTAACTTGGGAACCAACGGTTCGGTAGCCTACCTGTTTACTAAACGTGGTGAAATTTCTTTTGAAGATGTTTCTTTAGAAGACAAAGTCATGGAAGTTGCTTTAGAAGCAGGTGCTGATGACATCGAGATTGATGAAGATAGTATTCTCGTCATCACTAGCCCAGAAAGCTTTGGTGATGTACAAGATGCGCTCACAGCAGCAGGTTTAAAATCGGACAATGCTGAAGTTGTGATGAGCCCATCGACTAAAGCTGAAATCAATGATATTGATCAAGCCAAACAAATCATGAAAATGATTGATATGCTTGAAGATCTAGATGATGTTCAAAACGTTTATACCAACGTTGAATTCTCTGAAGATGTGTTAACGCAACTTGATGCTTAATTCATTCAGAATAGTAGAAAATGCATCTTTTTAGATGCATTTTTTATAGCTTATTTAAAAGTTTATAGCAGTTAAAAACATTGTATTCTTTAATCACAAAGCTAGAGTGAAGCGCAACGACACTATCGATCTTACCAATACGACGTAATAAGATTTCACTATAATCATCCATATTTCGCGCCACCAATTCCAGAATAAAATCAGCACTCTGCCCCGTCACGAGAAATGCATTGGTCACTTCTGGAATATCTTCAATTTCTTGTAAGAACTTATCAAAAGTTTCACTATCGTGTTTACTCAACGAAACCTGCAAAAGAATATGTAGGCTAAAACCAAGTTTATTAAAATTAATTTCTCGCTTGAGCTGCCCCATGACTTGGGATTCAATTAAATTTTTAATACGGCGATGGACTGAGCTGACAGACAGATTTATTCGCTCAGACAACTCATTTAGATTAACATCTTCATGAGTCAAAATTTCTAAAATTTGCTTATCAAAACGATCTAATTCCATCTCACAGTCCTCATTATCAAATTCAGTTTTTATCGGAACTGTTTATATGTTCGTGAATTTTTAAGGGTCAAGGGAAAACATTCGTTTAACTTTTGACGATGTTGCATGGATAACGCAAACATGATTCCGATAAATTTGTGATTTATCTTTGTCCCAAAGCCGAAACAAGACCTTTTGAGCAAATGTTCAACTCATCTCCCAATAGTTGAACAACTTGTTTCGATCCCCATCACACCCTGAAACATAAGATAGCAAAGCACTTTTACAATTATTTCCCTCTTTTCAGTTTTTTTAAAGTAATTTTGGAAATAAATTCTAATATTTCCCATATAAAACGAATTATCTTTTAAATTAGAAAATAATTAGTCATTTATTTCTTACATTTTTATGCAAAATCTTATTTTTTCTCATAAAAAAGCCCTAATTAAAAATTTAGGGCTTTTTGATCACGTTGAATTACATGCCACGCCAATCAACTCTCGCATTGCGCTCTGTTGCATAAATACGTTGGACATATTGCCCTAATGGCAAATCAAGCAAATAGTCATGATATTCTTTTAGCTCACCTGAAAACTGTTCAATATCATCATTTTCCAATTCCCAAGGCGTTCCTTTAATTAATAATAAAGGTGCAAGGATCGAACAAACTGCAATATCAGCCAAACCTAAACGATCACCGACCAAATAACGCCCTTGATTTTCGATCAATTTGAGGTTTAGATCAGTAATCAACTCTGTCATACGTAGTTTGGACTGCGCAATTTTTTCAGGATTCAACTTATAATTAGTCGAGACCAAACTTTTTAAAATCGGTTTAGAAATTTTTTCAAACTGGCGTAAATAGCCTTGCTCACCCATCATAATTTCTAAAGGATGATCGCCAACTGAAAGTGCTTGAGCTAATGACCAACGGCGCACATGAATACCTAGCTCATTTGCAAGTTGATCAATTTCAAGTGCATGTTCACGTAATTGTTCATCACGTCTTAATAAGGCATGCTCAGGATAAGTTGTATCTAAATACAGCGCGATTTGTGTTGAATCAGCAATCCATTGTTTATCATCTTTTAGCATCGGCAACAGATATTGTCCTGACTTAAGATAGGTAAACGCACGGTGAAAACCAGGAATTAAATTATGTGCAACATAGTCCAACTCCTTATGATCTAACAACCAGCGAGCTTTTTCACAATAGTGAGACAAAGGAAATTGGTATAAAACCCGCATAGACTCTCCAAATTTATTTTTCTACTCATGAAACATAAGGTTTTTCATACTTTAGAAGTAAAAGTCCTTCAAGACAATGTCATTTTTGCTTGATATTTTCTAATTTTGGCTAAAAGCCTTTATCAATATTCTTGGTGAGATTATTCATTTATTTCATAGAAATAGCCTTTTTGTGTTGATCAATGCAATATTAAAAACTCTAAGCAACTGTTTTAAATAAATATTCATTATCTATTTTTCTGTTATTTTTCTCATAAAAAATGCTTAAGAATTATTGTGATATCAAAGCCACAACTGATGGTTTAGTAGAAAAGTAAAACTTTTGTAAAGTATCTCTTATCTATTAGAGGTGCTCACATGTCCAGTAATCAATCAGTGATTCAAGTTCAAACACAACTGATTTCAAATGATCAGCAGGCCATCAATGCTGCCTATCAAGTTGCTGACTTTGCATTAGAAGAACGAAATATTCGAGATCAACAGCATATCTTACCCACTGAACAGATTATTCAGTTTAGTCAAAAAGGTCTAGGTGGAATCCGTGTGCCTAAAGAATATGGTGGAGCATTTGTTTCCAATAAAACCTTAGCTCATGTGTTTCGTATTTTAAGTAAAGCCGATGCCAATGTTGGACAAATTCCACAAAACCAATTCGGTCTTTTAAATTTTATTAATATCACTGGTTCAGATGCACAAAAGAAGTTTATCTACGCTGAAATTCTTGCAGGTAAACGCATTGCCAATGGTGGGCCTGAAAAAAATTCTAAAGATACCAAAACCATTCAAACCAAGTTAACGTTGGAAAATGGTCAATACCTTTTAAATGGGGAAAAATTTTACTCTACAGGCACTAGCTTTGCAGATTGGTTAGCGATTCGTGCCTTACATCCAGATGGCTATACCGTATTGGCGATCGTTGATCGACATGCTACTGGTGTTGAAGTGATTAATGACTGGAATGGCTTTGGTCAACGTACTACAGCCAGTGGAACGGTAAAACTACACAACGTTGTCGTTGATCCTACACTATTTTTTGATGAGCGCATTATTGCTGACACCCCAAATGTGCGCGGTGCATATTCTCAGCTATTACAAGTTGCGATTGATGTCGGCATTGCCGAAGCGGCTTTTGATGACACCTTATCCAGCATTCGTAAAGCACGCCCCATTATTGATGCAGGCATAGAAAAAGCCAGTGAAGAACATTACACATTACAAGAAGTTGGTAAACTCAATATCTTGCTCGATGCTGCGATTTTATTACTGGACGATGCTGCTGAATATCTAGATGAACTTGATCAAATCGCTGCAATTTCTGCTGAGCAAGCCGCGCGCGCCTCTATTTTAGTGGCAGAAGCAAAGATCTATGCCAATGATGCTGCCCTGCATATCTCCGAAAAGCTACTCGAACTTGGCGGAAGCCGTGCCAGCCTGAGCCAACACAATCTTGATCAGCATTGGCGCAATGCTCGCGTACATACCTTACACGATCCTGTGCGTTGGAAATTCCATGCTATTGGTGACTATTACCTCAATGATACCCACCCTGCCCGCCATGCTTGGATTTAAGGAGCAAATCATTATGACCTCATACCAAGAATTACAAGGCTTTGCCAAAACCAATTTTAAAACAGCGCATATCATTCAAAGCGATGCAGAAGCACTGGACATTGCTATTCAACTAAGTGAACAGTTTAAACAAGCAGCGGTTGAACGCGATGCCAATCGGAACTTACCTTTCACAGAAATAGAAGCCTATAGCCAATCAGGTTTATGGGCGATTACCGTACCTAAACAGTACGGTGGTGCAGAGGTTTCAAGTCTAACCGTTGCCAAAGTCATCGCTTTATTTAGTGGTGCGGATGGTTCAATTGGTCAAATTCCACAAAATCATTTTTATGCATTAGAAGTACTGCGTAATACTGGTACGGAAGCGCAAAAGAAACGCCTGTATCAGGAAGTATTACAAGGTGCACGTTTTGGTAATGCGCTGGCGGAATTTAAAACCCGTACCTCAGCACATAAACAAACTACCTTAATCCCAAGCGAAAGCGGTTATCTGATCCAAGGAGAAAAGTTTTATTGCACAGGCAGCTTGTTTGCACATCGTATTCCAACTCTAGTGGTTGATGAAGCAGGCAATGAATTTTTGGCTTTTGTACAAAGAGACAGCCAAGGCCTTGAGCTGATTGATGACTGGTCAGGCTTTGGGCAACGCACCACAGGCAGCGGCACAGTAAAGTTTAATCAAGTTTTTGTCGCCAAAGAGGATGTGATTGCTTTTGATGCTGCCTTTAAACAACTGTCTTTGGTGGGGCCATTTGCTCAAATCATGCATGCTGCAATTGAAGTCGGGATTGCCCGTGCAGCCTTTGAAGAAACCCTAGCGCGTGTGCGTGTTGCCCGCCCTTGGATTGATGCCAATATTGAATCCGCCACTCAAGATCCATTCACGCTGTCTGAACTCGGTCGTGTAGCAACTGATGTCAAAGCCAGCGAGTTATTACTTAAACAAGCAGCGCGATCCGTGGATACTGCTAAACATGATCTGAATGCTGAAAACTTAGCCAAAGCTTCAATTGATGTGGCCAAAGTTCGTGCGCACAGTACAGAAACTGCATTAAAGGCATCATCGAAATTGATTGAATTAGCTGGCAGTCGTGGCAGTCAACGTGCTGATGGTCTGGATCGGCATTGGCGTAATGCGCGGGTTCATACCTTGCATGATGCTGCACGCTGGAAATATTACTTCATCGGTAATTATGTGTTGAATGGCATTCTCCCTCCACGTCGGGGGACGCTGTGATGAGTCAAAATCTCCCGAAGAAAATTTTACTGAATGCTTTTGATATGAACTGTGTTGGCCATATCAATCATGGCTTGTGGACCCATCCACGCGATCAATCACACCGTTTTAATGAGCTGAATTATTGGACTGAATTGGCACAAACCTTAGAGCAAGGTTTGTTTGATGGCTTATTTCTCGCAGATATTACGGGTGTTTATGATGTCTATCAGAATGGGATCGATCTGACTTTAAAAGAGTCGATCCAGTTGCCTAGTCATGACCCTTCTACCCTAGTTTCGGCAATGGCTTTGGTGACACAGAATTTAAGCTTTGGCGTGACCGTCAATCTCAGCTATGAACAGCCCTACCAATTTGCACGCCGTTTTGCCAGTCTTGATCATTTAACCCGAGGTCGTCTGGGCTGGAATATTGTCACAGGTTATCTGGACAGTGCCGAACGCTTAATTGGGCAAAAAGGTTTAAAAGATCACGATGCACGTTATGATCAGGCCGAGGAGTTCTTACAGCTTTGTTATAAATATTGGGAAGGTTCTTGGGAAAATGACGCCTTAAAAAAAGATAAACAACAGCGCGTTTTTACTGACCCGAACAAGGTCCACTCAATCAATCATCAAGGGCAATATTACCAAAGCCAAGGTGTGTTTCAGGTCGCACCTTCGATACAACGTACTCCAACTTTGTTTCAGGCAGGTGCTTCGCCGAAAGGATTACAGTTCGCCACGCGTCATGCAGAATGTATTTTTATTGGCGGTGATCAACCTGAAAAGATTCGTCAGCAAGTTAATAAAATACGACTACAAGCACAGCAACAAGGTCGAGATGAAGATGCGATTAAAATCTTTGTCGGTATTACCGTTGTCGTCGCGGAAACACATGAACTCGCCCAACAAAAACTGGCTGAATATCGCCAATATGCCAGCCCAGAAGCAGGTTTAGCGCATTATGCCAGTTCCGTCGGCATTGATCTTGCCAAGTTCGTAGATGATGAAGCGATTCCTTATCAAAAGAGCAATAGCATTGCTTCCGTCATTGAGAAGTTTAAAGAACAGCGCATCAGCAAAAATGATCTAAAAGCACAGCATGTACTAGGTGGACGTTATCCTCTCATCGTCGGTAGTGGCGCAGAGGTTGCAGAATACCTGATTGAGCTGCTTGATGAGACTGGTATTGATGGTTTTAACCTGACTCGTACGGTTGCACCTGAATCACATCATGATTTTATTCGACTGGTGATCCCAGAGTTACAACAACGTGAGCGTTATAAAACCGAATATGCAACGGGTTCACTGCGTAACAAATTGTTTGCCCAAGGCGATCATTTAGCCGCAAGCCATACTGCTGATCAGTTCCGATGTAGAACGCATAACAACACACATGACCTAAAAATAATTGAAGAAATTAGTGCTTAACATTTAAGAAAAGAATTGGAGAAATATATGGCTCAAACAGCCTCTAAGAAATGGCTCGGTATTGGCCTTGTCGTCGTTGTTGCGATTATTGCCTTATTGATTTGGAATAAACAAAGACACAGTAGTAGCAGTGAACTGGTGATTGGGATTAGCCCTTCTTTTGCACATCCACTACAAGTCGCTGCGGATGAAGCCAAACAACAAGGTCTCAATGTGAAATTGGTGGAATTTTCCGATTGGAACACCCCTAACATTACGCTTAGTCATGGCGACATTGATGCGAACTTTTTCCAGCATCGACCCTTCTTGGATAATGCGATTAAGGAAACTGGCTTCAAGCTAAAATCCTTTGCTGCGGGTGCTGCTTCGCATGTTGGATTGTATTCGAAAAAATATAAGAGCTTTGATGAACTACCAAATGGTGCAACTGTCGCCATTCCTAATGATCCAGTGAATCAAGGCCGTGCATTACTGCTTTTACAACAAGCTAAGCTGATTGAACTGAAAGATAGCAACAATCATCTTTCTGCACTAAAAGACATTACTGCAAATCCGAAAAATCTGAAATTTACCGAAGTTGAAGGCCCTCAAACTGCACGTGCCATTGATGATGTTGATTTAGCTTTTGGCTATCCACATTACTTACGTTTAGCCAAAACGGCTGATCCTGAAAGTGCCCTATTGTTTGATGACAATACTAATAAACGTTATGCGATTTTATTTGTGGTGAGGGATGACTATCAGGACAAAGACAACAAACTACAGAAGTTTGTCGAGATTTATCAAAACTCGCCGAAGGTCAAAGCTGCCTTAGATAGCGATTTCGGCCCAACGCTCTGGTTCCCAGGTTGGAAATAAGGAGAACAATCATGGTGAGTTTTGGTTCACAGGTCGATTTTTCAGTTCCCCACCTGAAAATACGCGGTTTAAATAAATATTATGAGGTACAAGGCCAACGCTTACATGCCTTAAAAGACATTAACCTCGATATATCTAAAGCGCAGATTGTCGGCATTATCGGTAAAAGTGGTGCAGGTAAATCATCACTGATCCGTACCTTAAATGGGCTGGAAGCGATTGATACAGGCAGTATTTTGATTCACCAGCAGAATATTGCTGAATTGGGTCATGCTGAACTGATCAAAACACGACAAAAAATTGGCATGATTTTTCAGCACTTTAATTTAATGTCAGCCAAAACCGTGTGGGAAAATGTGGCTTTACCGCTACGTATTGCGGGTTATGACAAGGCCGAAATTGAGCAACGGGTCAGTGAGGTACTGACGCTGGTTGGATTAGCAGCAAAGCGAAATGATTACCCTGCTCAATTGTCTGGGGGGCAAAAACAACGCGTTGGTATTGCCCGTGCCTTGGTTTCTCAGCCTGAAATCCTGCTCTGTGACGAAGCCACCTCAGCACTGGACCCTGAAAGTACCGCCAATATTCTGTCCTTATTAAAACAAATCAACCGAGACCTTGGTTTAACCATTGTCTTGATCACTCATGAAATGCAGGTCATCCAAGAAATTTGCGATCAAGTCATCGTAATTGATCAGGGTGAAATTGTTGAAGCTGGGCAAGTCTGGTCGGTATTTTCCAATCCGCAACAACAAATCACGCAGGAATTACTCAATTTTGAACAAGTGAATTTACCCTTTGAACTGAGCCAATCTGCTGATCAGCACACTACACAGCAGATTTTAAAACTCAAATATGTAAGTGAATCGAAATCGGTTCCTGATCTGTATGAATTGCTGGGCAGTTTTAATAGTCCAGTTCAAGTGTATTACAGTCAAATTGATAGCATTCAGCAGCGTACTATCGGCTCATTGATCATCGGGATTCGCAATCTCGAATTTGACTTAAATGATGCACAATTTGAAAAACATCCTGCCATTACAAAACTTGAGGTGATCGGTTATGTACAATCAACTCATTGATCTATTACTGACAGGCACAATCGATACCTTAGTGATGGTAGGGGTTTCTGCCTTTATTGCCTTTTTGATTGGCCTACCAATTGCCTTAATTTTGGTGAGTACTGCAGATTTTGGGATTTATCCTTCCAAGAAAGTCAATCAATCATTAGGCTGGGTGATTAATATTACCCGTTCTGTCCCTTTCCTGATTTTAATGGTGGCATTGATTCCATTTACCCGCTGGATTGTCGGCACTAGCTATGGCGTATTAGCCGCAATTGTGCCTCTAACCATCGCCGCGATCCCGTTCTTTGCCCGTATTGCAGAGGTCAGTCTACGTGAAGTCGATCAAGGGCTGATTGAAGCAGCACAAGCAATCGGCTGTAACCGCAAGCAGATTCTTTGGCATGTATTGCTTCCTGAAGCCTTGCCAGGGATTGTTGCAGGCTTTACCGTGACCATTGTCACCATGATCAGTTCTTCTGCTATTGCAGGTGCGATTGGTGCGGGTGGACTCGGTGATATTGCCTATCGCTATGGCTATCAGCGTTTTGATATGCAAGTGATGTTAGCCGTGATTTTAGTTCTTATTGTTTTAGTGATATTGGTGCAAAGTACAGGTGATCATATTGCCAAACAGCTTGATAAACGCAAAGTTTAATGTCGAATTGATAATCCGCTCTAGCCATGACTTTGTCATGGCTTTCATGTAAAATCAGCAGCAATTTTTATATAACACATTTGTGAGTGGTTTCATGGGTTTTAATTGCGGTATTGTTGGTCTGCCAAACGTAGGTAAATCTACATTATTTAATGCATTAACAAAGGCAGCGATTGCAGCTGAAAACTTTCCGTTCTGTACCATTGAACCAAATACAGGGATTGTACCTGTTCCAGATTCACGCTTAGATAAACTTGCTGCAATTGTAAAACCACAGCGTATCTTACCGACAACAATGGAGTTCGTTGATATCGCAGGTTTGGTTGCTGGTGCCTCAAAAGGTGAAGGTTTGGGTAACCAATTCCTTGCAAACATCCGTGAAACTGATGCAATTGCGCATGTGGTGCGTTGTTTTGAAGATGAAAACGTGATTCACGTAAATGGTAAAATTGACCCATTAGATGACATTGCAACCATCAATACTGAACTTGCACTTGCTGACCTTGATACTGTTGCAAAAGCATTATTACGCTTAACTAAAGCAGCAAAAGGTGGTGATAAAGAAGCACTTGCAACTAAAGCAGTTTTAGAAAAAATCCAGCCTTTACTTGATGAAGGTAAACCAGCACGTGCCGCTGATCTTTCTGATGACGAACGTAAAGCTGTACGTGGTTTCGGTTTAATGACACTCAAACCAACAATGTATATTGCTAACGTTGCAGAAGACGGTTTTGAAAATAACCCACATCTTGAAGCAGTACAAAAACTTGCTGCTGAAGAAAATGCCATTGTTGTACCACTTTGCAACCAAATCGAAGCTGAAATTTCATTATTAGAAGATGAAGATCGTGCTGAATTCTTGGAAGCGATGGGTATGGAAGAACCAGGTTTGAACGTGGTGATTCGTGCAGGTTATAAACTGCTAGGCTTACAAACTTACTTTACAGCTGGTGTTCAAGAAGTACGTGCTTGGACTGTTAAAGTGGGGGCAACTGCACCACAAGCGGCTGGTGTCATTCATACTGACTTCGAAAAAGGCTTCATCCGTGCTGAATGCGTGGCTTATGACGACTTTATCCAATATAACGGTGAAAATGGCGCTAAAGAAGCTGGTAAATGGCGTTTAGAAGGTAAGACTTACATCGTTCAAGATGGCGATGTTTTACACTTCCGTTTTAACGTATAAATCGATTTTCTAATCTAAAAAACCGCCAATAATGATCTTATTGGCGGTTTTTTATTTGCTCTAATATCACTGCAATTTTAGCAGTTCCATTAACTCAATAATTTTTGCAATTGCTGAGTCACATGTTGACGTGCTTTTTTCTGCTTAAAAACTGCCGGAACATGTAATAAAAAGAATGAATAACGATACTTTTTATGGTCACGTAAGGCCTCACTTAAATAATGGTAGAGTTCTATTGCTGCTTCACGGTGAAATGCCCATAGTGCCTGTTGCCGATACATAACCATATAATAGGCATCATTAGGCCAACTCAATTCATGTTCTTGCCGATAACCACAAGATTCACAAGTCACTCCACCCCGACTTTGCAACGAATTGCATGTGCTCCAAGATGTTGAATCATAGCCTTCTGGCAAGCCTTGAATCTGGTCAATACTGCTCGAAAGATTCGGATAATAAAATGCAGCATGCCAGTACCCACCACAAGAGTCCTGAAAACGCGCATAATCAAAATCTGCATGATACTGAAAATACTCGACATCTTTTTTCAACTGAATCTTCGCCAATCGGGCAAACTCAAAATCCGCGTTGGCCTGACATGCGGGACATCTAATGTTTAGTTTGGAGGGTAATGACCAATATTCGTAGATTCCTGTCATGTGCTTTTTAATTCTGATCGCCACATTTGAATAGAGATAGCTTAACAACTGAATTTCTTTTTTAGAATCTTTAAATCTAATAAATAAAAAAGCCAAGCTTGATTAACTTGGCTTTGTAAATGTCAGTCCAGCTCATCAAGCGACTGTTTGAGGTTTCATATCCATTTCAGCACGTTTCATTTGTGCTTCTTTTAAAATACGTTGATGTAATGATTTACGGAAACCCAGTAAGAATACAAACTCCGCCAAGACGAATAATGGCCCGATCGCTAGACCAATCAGATCATCAACAAAGGCTGGCTTTTTCTTCTCAAAATAATGCCCGATGAATTGGAATACCCACCCCACTACAAAAATAGCAATGCTTGTACCCAACCAACTCCACATCGACAATTCAGCAATTTTGATAGCCAATGGATAAACCAAGACAAATAGAATAAGCATCAAAATGCCAAATAACTTATCTAATGAAAGATAGTAAACGTTACTTAAAACTATGAGTACCATAGCTAAAGTGACCGAAAAGCCAGATATATCAACTGCAGCCCGAGCGCTTAAGCATAGAATAGAAAAAACAATTAATGGAATACCCACAAAATGGGTCACAATATTATTTCTGTCTAAATGATAAGCTGCATACTGACTCAATAGACGTTCCAAATTTGTCATTTTATTTTCCTCAGATCAATTCAGTTATGCTATTAATCTATTAGAAAAATCAAAGTGAAGTTGTCATGTAGCTGACAAATGGATTCATATTTACAAAGGAATGATTGTGTTAGAACATGCATATATCCAGCATTTACAGCAAAATTCTTGGTTTAGTCGCTTAGACAAGCCGTTTCAAGAGTTCATTATTGAGCACAGTAAAAAGCAATCTGTAGAAAAAAATACTGCTGTATTTAATGCCCAAGACAAGTTTGATGGTGTCTATGGTGTTTTAGAAGGCTCTATCAGCTTGGGATATATTGATGTCAATGGTAATGAAGCAATTGCTGCAATCGCAGAACCAATCATGTGGTTTGGCGAAATCTCCTTAATCGACAAACAACCTCGCTCGCATGATGCAATTGCCTTAAAAAGAAGTGTTGTTCTTCAAATTCCTGCCGCCCCCCTGAAGCAACTATTAGATCAACATCCGTATTATTGGTATTACTTTGCTTTGCTGACTAGCCAAAAACTCCGCTATGTGTTTTTAGAGCAAATTGCGATTCAGACCCAAAGCATAACCCAGCGCTTAGCACAACGATTACTCTTTATTTTAGAGGGTTATGGCAATCGATCCAGTATTCAAGATTTGAACATCCATATTTCTCAAGACCAGCTTGCCAATATGCTGACTGTATCAAGACAAACGGTAAATCAAGAACTCAATGTATTTGAAAAACAAGGTGTAATTCAGCTTGGATTTAAAAAAATAGAAGTGTTGAATTTAGAGGGCTTGAGGATGTTGGCATCCTCAGGATTTTTTACGGAATAAGCATGCCAACCAATTAGGCTGGCACACTTTTATTGATTATTGTGTTGGCGGTTCTAAATAAATGCCAATTTTTTCAGCCCTTTTCACCCATAGTTGTCGAGCAAGTTTCTGCATATCTTCTACTTTGTCGCCCTCATCGAGAATCTCAATACCTAGCAATGTTTCAACGACATCTTCTAAAGTTACGACGCCTTTAGTATCTCCAAACTCACCCACGACCAATGCAATATGTTGTCTTTGTTCTAACAAAACTTCCATTAATTTTGATAATGGTGTTTTTGCCATAACCGTAACAATTTCTCTTTTGAAGTCGCTAATTATTCGACTACCCTGACCTTGGTTCTTTGCAACCAATAAATCTTCACGCAAAACAAAGCCGACAACGCTATCCAAGTCTTGATCATAAATCGGCAGTCTTGAAAAATTTGAGCTTTTTGGGGCAGATAAAACTTCATCAACTGTTAAATCTTTTTGTAATGCCGACACTACTACACGAGGCGTCATGACAGTGCTCGCATCCAAAGATTTAAAGAGGAAAAGATTTCGAATGATTTTAGACTCTCGATCATTCAACATGCCTTCTTCTTTACCAATCCCAGCCATCGCAACAAACTCATCACGACTAAACTGATTTGCTTTGGTACCGCCAGAAATTAACTTAGTTAACTTTTCCGAGATCACGATTAAAGGATACATGGCTTTAATTAAGAAATTAACATAAACGCCAGTTGGTCCAGCAAGTTGACGCCAATACACCGCACCTAATGTTTTTGGAACAATTTCCGAAACAAACAGGATGAGTAAGGTCATTACTGCGGAGAAAACACCAAACCAAACCTCACCAAAAACAGACGTTGCTTTTGCGCCTGCACCAATCGCACCGACTGTATGTGCAATGGTATTGACGGTTAAAATAGCAGCCAATGATTGGTCAATATTGTCTTCTTTCAAGCGTCTTAATTGCTCAGCCTTTTTAGGCTTGGTCTCTTTAAGCCTCGCAATGTAGCTTGGTGTGATACTTAATAATGTTGCTTCTGCAATCGAACACAAAAAAGAAAAAAGTAATGCTAAAACGACATACAGCAGTAAAAGCAAAAGATCGCCATGAAAAATGGAAGCGAATGAAAATTGATGAACGGTTTCAGAAATTAAACTGGGAGTATCCATATGCGAACTTGGTTTTTAACCACAGATTCCTTATATAACTTAGGAAATTCATCCTACGGTTTACCCATAACCAAGTCAATTCTTTGGATATATTTTGTATCTATTCTAAAAGATATTGCTATTTTCCCTTTAAAAATAGCAATATTTAACGTATTCAGTTTTAGTTTTACTTCGGAGAAGTATTCCCTAACGCTGGATTATCAATTGCATCTTTACACTGTGCCTTATCACGCTCGTAGTCAGTTTGTTTTTGGGTCGAAGCGGTTGGATTGTCTTTTACTTCTCTCGCCCAAGTATCCAAACTTGTTAAAGCCTTACGACATAAGGCATATTTCCCTTCCGTCACCGAATCAGTCATTTTGACGTTAATACGCCAATCTGTACTAAGCTGACGCAATGGTTTTCTTACTTTATCTTCGATTTCTGTTGTTTGTTTCTGATAAACAATTGGATCAATTTGATTGATTAAATCCCATGCTGCATTTGCATATGTTGTCGCATCATTACTCAATTTTGGTGCTGGTTTAATTTCAACCTTTTTTTCAGCTTCATTATTTGAGTTCCCGCATGCAGTCATTAGAACTGTACTGCATAGCATCAAAGCCACAAGATGAGTTTTTCTGTTCAACATATCTAACCAAATCGTCGATGAAACATTTGCCCATAATCCTAGTCAATTCAGTTGCAATACTCAATCATTGTTACCTTTTTATCATCGGTCTGATCAACCTGAGATTTATCAATTTTATGCTAAGGTTAGACTCATAATTGTCTTCAAAATAATTAAATCACTTGGAATCATATATTCATGTCACAAATCAAAATTTATGCATTGAGCAAAACGATTGATCAATACCGAAACTTACTTTCTGAAGCTATTCATGATGCCTTGGTCGAAAGCTTAAATTATCCAATTGAAAAGAGGTTTCAGCGCTTTATCCGTCTTGAAACAGATGACTTTATTTATCCTACAGATCGTAGTGATCACTACACCATTATTGAGATATCAATGTTCGAAGGTCGGACAATCGAAGCCAAGAAAAAACTGATCCAAACTCTATTTTCTAATATTTATCAACACTGTGGTATTTCAGCACAAGACATTGAAATTACAATATTTGAAACACCTAGAAGTAATTGGGGAATTCGAGGTCAAAATGCTAATGAACTTCTGCTGAATTACCAAGTCAATGTCTAATTCTGAAAAAACAGATTTAGATCATCTTTTTTGTCTAACAAAAACAACTTTTTTTGTATCACACAAGCTTAACTAAGCAACAAGTTCTGCTATGCTTAAACACAAATTACTCAGGATAGGATTATTCGCATGAGCGTCACTCTTGGAACTCCACTTCAATCTTCTGCATTTAAGGTTTTACTGTTAGGTTCTGGAGAGCTTGGGAAAGAAGTTGTTATTTCTTTACAACGCTTGGGTGTCGAAGTTCATGCAGCTGATCGCTATGATCACGCACCTGCAATGCAAGTAGCACATTATTCTTACACTTTGAATATGGCTAATCCTGTTGAATTAAAAAAACTCATCGAAGAAATCAAACCCAATTTAATTGTCCCTGAAATCGAAGCGATTGCGACTGAGGTTTTAGTCGAAATAGAACAGAGTCAAACGGCTACAATCATTCCATCTGCAAAAGCTGTCAACCTCACCATGAACCGTGAAGGTATCCGTCGCTTAGCCGCAGAAGAGTTAGGACTACCAACATCTGCTTACCGTTTTGCAAGTACTTTAGAAAGCTTCCGCGCGGCTTGTGATGATATTGGTTATCCAAATTTCGTTAAACCTGTTATGTCTTCATCAGGTAAAGGTCAATCTCGCGTAAAAAGCTTTGATGAAGTCGATGCTGCTTGGGATTATGCGATGCAAGGTGGCCGCGTAAATCAAGGGACTGTGATTATCGAGTCTCAGATTGACTTCGATTTTGAAATTACGCTTTTAACTGTTCGCGCTAAAAACCCTGAAACTGCCGAAATCGAAACCCATTACTGTGATCCGATTGGTCACCGTCAAGATGCGGGCGATTATGTTGAAAGTTGGCAACCTCAACCAATGACAGCTGCGGCTTTAGATGAAGCAAAACGTATTGCAAATAAAGTAACAACAGCTTTAGGCGGTTGCGGTATTTTTGGTGTAGAGTTATTTGTGAAAGGCGATAAAGTTTGGTTTAGCGAAGTCTCGCCTCGCCCACATGACACAGGCTTAGTGACTTTAGCTTCTCAATTCCAAAGCGAATTTGAACTACATGCGCGTGCAATTTTAGGTTTACCTGTAAATACAGAGCGCCATAGTGTTGCTGCAAGTGCAGTGATCTATGCAGGTGTAGATGCGAAAAATCTTAGCTTTACTGGCTTAAACCTTGCTTTGGCAAACCCGAATACAGATTTACGCTTATTTGGAAAACCAGAAGGCTTCAAACGCCGTCGTATGGGTGTTGCAACAGCGCGTGCTGAGAATACAGATTTAGCGCGTGAGTTGGCACAACATGCCGCTGACCAAGTGAGTGTTCAAACAAACGCTTAAACCACCTGAATCCTGAGCCACAATCAAGTGGTTTCAGGATAAAGAAAGACTTTGATAGAAGAACATTTTCATGATCAATACATCTCCGTTGTTGAACTACGTCACCAGTCATCATGATATTCAAGCCATTAATCAATGGCGAACAGAAGTAGAGAAACAATTACAAGAGAGTTATGAAAATGGACAACCTATCCGTGAAGTCATCAAAGCTCGATCAAACTCTATTGATGAAGCTCTGATTTTTTTATGGAATCACGCAGGTTTAGATCAAACTGAATTAGGCTTATTTGCTGTCGGCGGTTATGGCCGCCGTGAAATGCTGCCTTATTCAGATACCGACATTATGATTTTATCTGAAGATGAAATTAGTGAGGAGCAAGGCAAACTCATTTCTGCTTTTATTTCATCTCTTTGGGATGTTGGAAATTTTAAGCCGGGTACCAGTGTTCGTACCATTCAAAACTGTGTAGATCAAGCTGCAAATGATCTAACTGTTGCAACCACATTGATTGAAGCTCGTCTGATTACAGGTAATGAACAACTTGCTAAATGGCCACGTCGTATCGTTGCGCAAACATGGACGGATAAAACCTTCTATGATGCAAAAATGCAAGAGCAAGCAAAAAGATATGCGCAGCACAACAATACTGAAAGCAATTTAGAACCTGATATTAAAAATGCACCCGGCGGGATCCGAGATATTAATCAGATCGGTTGGATTGCTAAGCGCCATTTCCGTGTCAATCGTATCTATGACCTTGTACATCTCGGTTTTATTACTGAGTTTGAACTGGGAGTTCTCGAAGAAGCTGAAAGCTTTTTATGGGAAATTCGCACCCATTTGCATCGTTTAGCTAAGCGTGATGAAAATCGATTATTGTTTGAATATCAACGTGATATTGCTGCAAAATTTGGCTATGTGCGTGAAGAAGGTCAGCCTGTCAATTTCGCTGTTGAACAGTTCATGAAGCGTTATTATCGGACTGCTCAGCAAATTTCTACTTTAAACGAAATGCTACTCGCCTACTTCAATGAATCAGTGATTACGCCACGTTTGACCGATTATGAACGTGAAATTGAAGACATTAATGATCGTTTCAAAATTGTAGATGGCAAACTTGCTGTTCAACACCATAAGGTTTTCTCTGAAGAACCAAGTGCAATTTTAGAAATCTTTTATCTACTTGCAAATCGCCCAGAAATTACAGGTATTCGTGCCCGTACCTTACGCTTGTTGGTTTTAGCTGCAAAACGTATTGATCAACGTTTCCGTGACAATCCTGAACACCAAGCCTTGTTTATGTCGATTATTCGTTCTCCACATCGTTTGTACGACACCATGGTCGCGATGAAACGTTATGGTGTACTAGGCAATTATATTCCTGCTTTCGGGCAAATTATGGGATTGATGCAATATGATCTTTTCCATATTTATACCGTCGATGCACATACCCTGCTTTTACTGCGTAACCTCAGTCGTTTTAAAGAACCTGAGTTTGCTAAAGATTTCCCTGTCGTCAGTTCAGTGTTCCAACGTATTGCTCGACATGACATTGTTTATTTAGCAGCAATTTTCCATGATATTGCCAAAGGTCGTGGTGGTGATCACAGTGAACTCGGTGCAATTGATGCAATTGAATTCTGCCGCACGCACGGCTTTACTGAGCGTGAATGTAAACTCGTTGCATGGTTGATCAACAATCACTTGCTGATGTCACTTACTGCACAGAAAAAAGATATTTCCGACCCTGATGAAGTCAAAGAGTTCGCTGAAAAAGTCGGTGACATGGAGCATTTGGACTACTTGTACACATTGACTGTTGCAGATATTAATGCCACAAATCCTAAGCTTTGGAATACATGGCGTGCTTCATTGATGCGTCAACTCTACACCTATGCACGTGATGTCATTCGTTCTGGCTTAGGCCGTCCTGTTGATTATCAAATGCTCATTGAAGATACTAAATTCGCTGCCAGTGAATTGCTCGTAAATGATTTTTCATTAGCAGAAGTCGAAAAAGTTTGGCAAGAACTTGGTGATGAATATTTCGTAAAAGAATCTGCCAATGAAATTGCATGGCACACGCAAGCTATTTTACAACACGGTGATAATCCAGAGCCATTGGTCTTATTACGTGCACATCGAAATGCAGCACAAGATGCAGTGCAAATCTTTATCTACACGCGCGATCAAGCAAATCTCTTTGCAACAACCGTTGCTGTATTGGATCGCATGAATCTCGATGTTCAAGACGCAAAAATTATCACGGCAAGTACAGATTTCAGTTTAGATACTTACTTGGTACTCGATCGTTTCGGCACATTATTGACAGACCCTGAACGTGAACGCAAAGTTAAATCTGCACTGGTCGATGCATTGAGTCATTCAGATCAGTATCCAGGGATTATGCAACGTCGAATTCCTCGTCATTTACGTCATTTTGACATTCAAAATACAGTTGATATCGTACTTAACCCAGCCTTACAACAACATATGGTAGAAATTTCTACGCTCGATCAACCGGGTTTGTTAGCGCGTATTGGTGCGTTATTTATGTTGCAAGGTCTCGATATTCACTCAGCCAAAATTGCAACGTTGGGCGAGCGTGCGGAAGATATTTTCTTTGTCACCAAGAAAAATGGTGTACTGCTGAATGACGAAGAAGTTAAATTTTTTGCGGAAACCTTGAAAGCTGCTTTAGATGAAGCATCTAATCAAATTTGTAATCCATCTTAGAATCCTACTGAATCCTTCTTTTCAAAAGAAGGATTCTCCACACTTATCTTGGGTAATTGTTTAAATGAACTCCAGCTTGTCTCTATTGCATCCTTATCCATTTGAAAAGTTAAACCAACTTTTCAAAGATGTGCAACCTGCAAATCTGCCTTTGATTCCACTATCAATTGGTGAGCCAAAACATCCTGCGCCTGAGTTCGTTAAACAAGCGATTATTGCAAATTTTGCACATTTATCGACTTATCCAAATAGCAAAGGTTTACCTGAACTGCGTCAAAGTATTGCAAAATGGCTCACTCAGCGCTTCAAATTAAATCAAATTAGTGCAGAAGATCATATTTTGCCTGTTTCTGGTACACGCGAAGGTATTTTTTCTTTTGTTCAAGCATTAATTAAGCGCGAAGATGTACCTTATATCGTTATGCCAAATCCTTTCTATCAGATTTATGAAGGTGCGGCATTGCTCTCTGGCGCAAAACCTTACTTCATTAACTGTACAGAAGAAAATGGGTATCTAGGTGATTTTGATGCTGTTCCTGCTGAAGTTTGGGAAAAAACAGCATTATTATTTGTATGTACACCGGGCAATCCAACGGGTGCTGTTTTATCAAAAGAACAATTTAAAAAGCTGATTGCACTTTCAGATCAATACAACTTTGTAATTGCATCTGATGAATGCTATTCAGAGCTTTGGTTTGATCAAGCACCTATTGGTCTACTAGAAGTGTGCGCAGAAATAGGACGAGACGATTATAAAAACTGTATCGTATTCCACTCACTTTCTAAACGCTCAAATTTGCCGGGTATGCGTTCTGGTTTTGTTGCAGGTGATGCGGCTTTGTTAAAACCATATTTGCAATATCGTACTTATCATGGCGCGGCAATGCCTGTGCAGCATCAATTAGCATCTATTGCTGCTTGGGATGATGAAACACATGTTGAAGAAAATCGTAAGCAATACCGTACAAAGTTTGAGTTATTCCAATCTGAACTTGGACATTTACTTCGATTGCAAAAACCTGATGCGGGCTTCTACTATTGGCTGAAAGTGGATAATGACGAAACTTTTGCAAAATTACTCCTAGAAAAAGCCAATATTAAAGTTTTACCTGGGCGTTATTTATCTCGTGATACAGAACAAGGTAATCCGGGTGAAGGTCATGTCCGTATGGCATTGGTCGCAGATCTAGCGCAATGTGAAGAAGTTGTTAAACGCTTGAAAAATATTTTATAGCCTACTATTAAGAATCCACGTAACAACGTGGATTCTTTTATCACGGACTAACTCTGACCTACAATTAAAATCAATCCAATCATCACCATAAGCCCTCCTGAAATTCGACTAACAATTTTGACCGCATAAGGTCGGGTACTTAATAGTTTCTTTGCAGCAAACCCAACTAAAACGTAGACAATCGCACAACTAATTAAATGAATGACACCAAGTGACATGATTTGCGCAGTTGGAGATAAAGCCATTTGCGGATGAATAAATGGTGGTAATAAAGCAAAGAAAAGTAATAAAACTTTTGGATTTAAGCCACTAATTCCAACACCTTTAATCAACCATAATTTAGCAGAATCTAATGCAACATTTTGATCTGAATGATTTGAAATAACAGCAGGTTTAATCAATAAATTTATCCCCATCCACAACAAATAGCATGCACCTGCAATGGTCAGCCCTGTTAACAAAACAGGATAATGGCTGAGCAAAGCCCCCACTCCAGCAGCAACACAGAGAATGGCAATAAAATGCCCCAGCACCAAACCTATAACAGCAGTGACGATAAATTTACCCTTTATACCTGCCAAAATCGCATACGCCCAATCCGCCCCAGGTGTTAAGACAAATAAAATGGAAACACACCAGAAAGCAAGAACAACATTCATTTCCATAATTGCACCTAGAGCAGCAAAGCAAATTACTTTTGAAATCAGAATTTATTTTTCACCAAATGGTGAAGACTGGTTTGAGAGAATATGCTTTAATGATGGAAATGTTCTTTCAAATGTTTCTACATTTTAAAAGCTATAGGGTAAATTCTTCTATATGGATCGCACTGATAAGAAAATTCTTGCTGAACTTCAAGCCAATGGGCGATTATCTGTTACAGAACTCGCTGAAAGGGTTGGCTTAAGCCTATCCCCTTGTCACCGTCGAGTGAAGGCATTAGAAGAACTGGGAATTATTAAAGGCTATCATGCTGATCTGGATGCTTCGCAAATTGGCTTTAATTTTTCCGCGATTATTTTCGTGACGTTAAAAGATGGTGATAAGAAAGCCTTATCAAATTTTGAAGAGAAAGTCAGTGATATTGCTAATGTGATTCAAGCTCAACGCTTATTTGGCAATCCAGACTATTTATTACATGTCGTAGCTAAAGACTTAGCCAGCTTCCAAAAACTTTATGATGATAGCTTATCTGCACTGCCTAATGTTCAACGATTAACCTCAACTATTGTGATGAAAAATGTAGTGACCAATCGTTTGCTACCGCTCTAACTAAAACGGATGATGTGCATCTATTAATTTTTGCATCCATCCATCCGTGATTGACCATCTGTTGAAATCTTCGTCTATACTTAGCCATCAATATTAAGTTAACTATGGAAAGATGGCTTCTCAAACTCCTCAGAAAACTAAGAAAAAAGTTTGGTTTATATTAGCAATCATCATCGTAATTTTAATGATCGGTGTCGTGATTTGGCAAGTTAAGGCTGATAAAAATACAGCCAAAAACAAAGATCAAAACGATGGCAATTTATCGCCAAAGGCTGCATTAACAGTAACGGTAATTCAACCAGAAGTTCAGAACTGGAAGCAAACCTTTACAGCCAATGGAAATATCGCAGCTTGGCAAGAAGTTGTTATTAGTAGTGAGCTTTCGGGACAACGACTAACAAAAGTTAATGTCAATGTAGGCGATAAAGTTCGTCGTGGGCAAGTTCTAGCCGAAATCAATAGCGATACGATTCGAGCCGATTTAGCGGCTGCAAAAGCAAGCTATGCAGAAGCACAGGCAGTTTTAGCCGATGCAATTACCAATAATAAACGCATCCAGCAACTTAAAAATACAGGTGCGATTTCTGCACAAGAATCCACTCAATATCAAACCTCGCAAGCGACTGCTCAAGCTCGCCTTGATGCTGCAAAAGCACAAATAGAAAGTAATCAGCTTCGTTTAGCTCAAACTCAGATTGTCGCACCAGACAATGGTGTAATCTCCGCACGTACCGCTACTGTTGGATCACTTGCTCAAACAGGTCAAGAGCTATTCCGCCTGATCAGAGATCAGCGCTTGGAGTGGCGTGCTGAAGTCACTTCTGAAGATTTATACAAGTTAAAAGAAGGCATGAATGCTCGTGTCTTCTCTCCTGATCCAGCTCAACCAGCAGTTTCAGGTAAGGTGCGTATGATTGCTCCTGTGATTGATCCGCAGACTCGTTATGGCTTGGTTTATGTTGACCTACCAACAACACAAGCTGTTCGGATGGGCATGTTTGTAAAAGGCGAATTTGATTTAGGTCAAAAATCGGCGCTCACGATTCCGCAGACTGCGTTGCTGTTACGCGATGGCTTTTCTTATGTATTTATCGTCGATCAGCAAAACCGTGTCAGCCAACAGAAAGTTTCTGTTGGACGTCGCGTTGGTGATCGGGTCGAAATCTTAGATTTGGCAAATAGTAATGTCAAACTCGTTTCATCAGGTACAGGCTTCTTAACAGATGGTGATTTGGTGACGGTTGCTAAAGATATTCCTGAAACACCATTGACCAAACAGCTTGTAACCGAATAGGAGAATTAAAATGAATTTCTCCGCTTGGTCAATCCGAAATCCAATTCCTGGCATTCTGCTCTTCATTATGTTGGGATTGGCAGGTCTACTCTGTTTCCACTGGATGAAAATCCAACAGTTTCCTGATATTGAATTGCCGATGGTGACTGTCACGGCAGCACTTCCCGGTGCAGCACCACCACAACTTGAGACAGAAGTTGCCCGAAAAATAGAAAACTCAATAGCAACCTTACAAGGATTAAGAAATCAATACACTAAAATTCAAGATGGTGTAGTAACTGTCACAGCCGAATTTCAATTAGAGAAACCCTTACAAGAAGCCGTTGATGATGTGCGCAACGCTGTTTCACAAGTTCGCTCTGATCTTCCTGCTGATTTAAGAGATCCAATTGTTAGTAAAATTAATCTATCCGGCTCTCCTATTCTCACATATACCATCCAATCTCCGAAGATGGATGAAGAAGCCCTGTCATGGTTTGTAGACTATGATATCTCGCGTGCGATGCTTCAAGTTAAAGGTGTTGGAGCTGTTTCTCGCGTTGGCGGTGTTACCCGCCAAGTTGAAGTAGAACTTGATCCAGAAAAACTGTTAGCACTGAATGCAACGGCAACAGATATTACACGCCAACTTAGACTAACACAGCAAGATGCTTCTGGTGGTCAAACCAAGATTGGGGGGAGCGAACAATCCATTCGTACCATTGCAACGGTAAAAACTGCTGCTGAAATTAGTGCAATGGATATTGCACTAAGTGATGGGCGCCATATTCGATTAGATCAAGTTGCAAAAATTCATGATGGCATTGCTGAAAGACGCTCCGCAGCACTGTTAAATGGCAAACCTGTTATTGGTTTTGAAATTACTCGCAGTAAAGGTGCAAGTGAAGTCGATGTTGAAAAAGGCGTAATCGAAGCACTGGATCAACTCAAAGCCGCGCACCCTGATATAAAAATTACGGAAGCATTTAACTTCGTAAAACCTGTAGCTGATAACTACAAAGGCTCAATGTCACTGTTATATGAAGGTGCAATTTTAGCGATTTTAGTGGTTTGGTTATTCTTACGTGATTGGCGAGCAACAATTATTGCTGCAACCGCTCTACCACTTTCAATCCTACCTGCCATGATTGGTATGTATTACTTTGGATTTACACTAAATACCGTAACCCTACTTGCAATGTCCTTGGTTGTCGGCATCTTGGTTGATGATGCAATTGTTGAAATTGAAAATATCATTCGACATTTGAGGATGGGTAAAACACCTTATGAAGCAGCAATGGAAGCTGCTGATGAAATTGGTCTCGCTGTCATTGCAACGACATTCACCTTGATTGCAGTGTTCTTACCAACTGCATTTATGAGCGGTATAGCAGGTAAATTTTTTGTCCAGTTTGGCTGGACAGCTGCGCTTGCGATCTTTGCATCATTACTTGTTGCTCGTCTACTGACCCCAATGATGTCTGCATATATTCTCAAGCCTTGGGTGGGCAAAATAGACACAACTGAAGAAAATCAAGTTGCTTTAAATGACCAAGGAACAACTCGATTAGCCCATGATCGTTCTAAAGATGGACGTGTTATGCGTGGCTATATGAGTTTAGTGACGTGGTGTCTAAATCATCGTTGGGTTACCCTATTCGGTGCGATTGCCTTTTTTATTGGCTCAGTGATGCTGATTCCATTACTCCCAACAGGCTTTGTGCCACCGCCAGATACAGGTCAAACACAAGTCCGTCTTGAGCTAACACCAGGCTCACAATTTGCCGACACGTTAAAAACGGCGGAATATGCGCGTGATTTAATTAAAGATCATCCTGAAATAAAAAGCATTTACACTACGATTGGTGGTGGTGCGGCGGGAACTGATCCGTTTGCGGGTGGTGCATCAACAGAACCTCGTAAAGCAACGCTAACGATCCAAACCACAGAACGATCAGATCGAAGCGCAAGTTTACAAGATATTGAAAATGAAATACGTCAACGACTTGCCCCTGTGCCCGGAGCGCGTATTCAAGTTGGTTTAGCTGGAAATAATAGCCAATACCAACTTTCACTTTCAGGTGATGATCCTGAAACTTTAATTTCAACCGCACGTAAGTTAGAACGTGAATTACGCACGATTCCTAATATCGGTAGCATTACCTCAAGTGCTGCATTGATTCGACCTGAGTTGGTGATTCGACCTGATTTTGCGAAAGCCGCTGATTTAGGTGTTACGACTTATGACATTGCTGAAACTTTACGTATCGCGACGGCGGGAGATTTTGACCAAAACTTAGCAAAACTCAACCTCTCGCAACGCCAAGTTCCTATCGTAATCAAACTACCGTTACAAGCACGTCAAGATCAGGAACTCATGAAGCGGCTCATGGTTAAAGGAAGTCATGGCCCAATTATGCTCGGTACGATTGCGGAGGTGAATATTGAAAGTGGCCCTTCTCAAATTGATCGCTTCAATCGCTTGCGTAACATTAACTTCAACATTGAACTCAACAATCAACCTTTAGGTGATGTTGCTGCCAAAGTTGATCAATTGCCAACGATGAAAAATCTACCACCACCAGTAAAACGCACCAACATCGGTGATGCAGAAGTCATGCAAGAATTATTCTCAAGCTTTGGCTTGGCAATGTTAACTGGCGTACTCTGTATCTATGTCGTTTTAGTTCTTCTATTTAAAGACTTTTTACAGCCAATTACGATTTTGGTTGCATTGCCTTTATCACTCGGCGGTGCATTTGTTCTACTCCTTTTAGCAAAAAGTAGTTTCTCAATGCCAAGTCTAATTGGCCTGATTATGCTAATGGGTATCGCAAGTAAGAACTCGATTCTGCTCGTGGACTACGCGATTATTGCAAGAAAGGAAAAAGAATATTCGAGGATAAATGCCCTATTGGATGCCTGCCATAAGCGTGCACGTCCGATCATCATGACGACGCTAGCAATGGGGGCTGGCATGTTACCTATTGCACTTGGGATTGGTACAGACCCAAGTTTCCGTGCACCAATGGCAATCTCAGTTATAGGTGGATTAATTACCAGTACATTCTTATCTTTGCTGGTAATTCCTGTGGTATATACATTCATTGATGATATCAATCGAAAATTGCATGGTTTTAGAAAAACCAAGCAGCAACCGATTGAGTCATCGTAATTATTTACTTCAAAAAGACGGTTTAATCACCGTCTTTTTTATTTAGGAAAATACCAGCACCAACATGAAAAAGAGAAAGCTCGTACCAGCGAGATAGTACAAATGATGAATATGCTGATTTAACCATGATAAATAAATATTCGAACTCATGAGTTGCACAATACTTAGATTCCAAATCAGTACCAAAAGGACCATCCATGAACAAATCAAAAAGTTTTGAACAAAATTATATTGAGGATAAATCAAGATCACCAAAACGCTATAAAACATCAGATTTTTAGGATTTAATAAACTCGAAAGTAGTCCTAACAGAAAAGACTTGAATAGATTTTCATTCTGCTGAACAGAAGAAGTATTTTCCGATTGACCTCGAACAATCTGACTAAGGCGAGCCGATCGAAAGCATTGAACAGCAAGATATATAAAATAAAATGCCCCTAACCATTTCATCCCTATCAATAATTCAGTTTTTATTGCACCAATAATAAATAAACTGCAATAAATAACCACTAAAATAATGGCATTACCTAACGCAATACCAAAACAAGTCGCTCGTGCTGCAACTTTCTGACTTTGCAAAAGAGTTTTTAAAATTAAAAAGAAGTCTGCCCCAGGCATCAGTAATGCAATGAAATGCGTTACTGCAATGGTCAGAAAAAGCTCCATAGATCTACTCCTAAAAAATCAGGAGCTAGAGTAAAAAAGTGCTGAATTATGTTCTTGTATAAAATTGCGAGGATTACGCTTTTTTAGAATATTGCTTAGGAGTTACACCAGTCAGCATTTTAAAAACACGATGAAAATGACTCTGATCAACAAACTCAAGCTCATATGCAACTTGAGCAATATCAGCACCAACTTTCAATCGTTCACGCGCTTGATTGATCTTGTGATTCAGTTGATAGGCATGCGGTGTGAAACCAAAATAATGTTTAAATAAGCGAATCAACGCATAGCGGCTGATTTTCATTTTTTCAGCTAAATGCGTTAAAGATAAATTCTCAACATCTGACTGAAGATGGAGAATTAAATCTGGTAAATATTGCTGAAAATAACCAGAAGAACTTATGCTTTCCCACTCAAAATTCGGTATAAGAATATCGGTTAAAACCTGAATGAGAGATTGTTCTTTTTCGAATAGTGAAATTTTCTTATCAAACAAGATTTGATTTAATTCAGTAAAAGCTTCATAAACTTTAACATGATGAATAATCTTTGGTCTTAGTTTTGGAAAAGGTGTCATCTGCTGAGTACATGTTTTGCCAATTTCCATCTCTAACTCGTTTAACAGCCTCATTAACCATGCTGCATCAAGATGCATCATTTGGTAGCTCCATGCTTGATTGGAGAATGGATTACATGAGTGTTCAACATGTGCAGGAATAACAACGATACTTTTAGCTTTGATTATTTCATTTTTGCCAAAAGCACTTGAAAAACAACTTTGCCCCTCATCAACAGCACCAATTGAAAATGTGGGATGGCTGTGTGATTGATAACATATGCGACTTTGACATGCCCTACGTGTTTCAACATAAGGCATGGCTGAATGAGTCCAAAATTCAACAGTTGAGTCCAAACAGAAACCTCAATTAATTCTGGGATAGCAACATTTACTTTGATAATGCCTTTTCAATATCAGCTTCTAATGCTTCTGGTTTAGTTGTTGGTGCATAACGCTCTAAAACCTCACCATTGCGTCCAACTAAAAACTTAGTGAAATTCCACTTAATATTACGGCTACCTAAAATTCCCTTTGCCTCTCGTGTTAAATAACGAAAAATAACATGCGCCTCAGGCCCTTTTACATCCACTTTTGCGAACATTGGGAAATTCACCCCATAATTACGCTGGCAAAATGAACCGATCTCTTTATTTGTTCCCGGGTCTTGCCCCCCGAATTGATTGCAAGGAAAACCTAATACCTCTAAACCTTGAGATTTATATTTTTCATAGAGTTTCTCAAGCCCTGCAAATTGTGGTGTAAACCCACATTTACTTGCAGTATTTACAATCAGCATGACCTTGCCTTTATAATCAGCAAGTGCCTTTGTTTCTCCCTCTAACAATTCAGCTTCAAACTGATAAATGTTACTCATGGATAAGTTTCCTCGTCATTCTTTTCTTGTGTTTTAAGTTGTAATGATGCCGAATTCACGCAATAACGCAGTCCCGTCGGCTGTGGGCCATCCTCAAACACATGACCCAAATGTGCCTCGCAATCATGGCAGACAATTTCTGTTCTGACCATACCATGCGATAAATCTTCATGTTCATCTATTGCTGTGCCATCGATTGGTCTAAAAAAGCTTGGCCAACCACATCCACTGTCGTATTTCGTTTCTGATGTAAATAACTCAGCACCACAACAACGACATACATATATACCTTGTTGCTTACTGTTCCAATATTGTCCTGTAAATGCTGGTTCTGTGCCTTTTTGACGAGTAATTCGATATTCTTCTGCTGATAATTCTCTTTGCCACTCGCGATCCGTCTTATTTACTTTACCCATAACCTGCACCTTTTATTCTGTTGTTAAAGTTCAGGTTTTATATTTACGCCATTCAAAACAAAAACTCTAGTCTCAGATCGTACAATTTCTTATATTTTGAATGCTTAATATTAGATAGCAAATAGTAAGCAAATTTAAAAAACAAAAGTAAGCAAAATTTATTTACTTCATCTTTCAAGTAAGCAAAGATAGTGTTATTCTTGTTCAGCTCGGTTGTATAGGACAAAAAATGTCACAGAAAAAAAGTGTGGTTTTTAAAAATCTTTTACCAACCATCAGGCAATATCAACAATCAGGCTTTACCCATGAAAAGATTGTTGAATTACTGAGAGATCAACACAACCTGAATTTGGTTACAGTCGAAACCTTTAAGAGTTACTTATACCGATATGCAAAGGTGAGCCCTTCTATGTCTAAGAATACTGCTACATCCCATTCAGCTCAAACCACTAGAGAAATCAAAAAATCATCTAAACTTGAGCATGTTTGTTACGACATTCGTGGACCAGTATTGCGCGCCGCCAATGAAATGGAAGAGCAAGGGCATAAAATTATCAAGCTCAATATCGGCAACCCTGCTCCATTTGGTTTTGAAGCACCACAAGAAATTATTAATGACGTTGCTTTAAACCTGCCGAATGCAATTGGTTATACAGATTCAAAAGGTATCTTCCCTGCGCGTAAAGCGATTTGCCAGTATTATCAGCAAAAAGGCATTTTCGATATGCATGTCAATGATGTATACGTTGGCAATGGTGTATCTGAACTCATCGTGATGGCAATGCAAGGGTTGTTGGACGACGGTGATGAAATGCTCGTTCCAATGCCTGACTATCCATTATGGACAGCAGCAGTCAATCTTTCTGGTGGTACAGCAATTCATTATAAATGTGATGAAGAAAACTACTGGTATCCTGATATTGCGGATATGGAAAGTAAAATCACGCCAAATACTCGCGGTATTGTGGTTATCAACCCAAATAACCCAACTGGTGCTGTTTACCCACGGCATGTATTAGAACAAATCGTTGCTTTAGCAAAAAAACATGATTTGATTTTATTTGCAGATGAAATTTACGACAAAATCATTTATGACGGTATCGAGCATGTTGCTTTAGCAGCATTGGCTGGTGATCAGCTTTGCATCTCATTTAATGGTTTATCTAAAGCTTATCGTATAGCAGGTTATCGTGCGGGTTGGATGGCGATAACTGGTGACAAGAAACGTGCTGCTGACTATATTGAAGGTTTAGATATGTTGGCTTCAATGCGCCTTTGTGCCAACCATCAAGCACAATATGCAATTCAAACAGCTCTAGGTGGCTATCAGTCTATTAATGATTTGATTCGTCCAGGCGGTCGCCTCTATGAACAACGTAATATTGCTTGGGAAATGTTAAATGAAATTCCAGGTGTAAGCTGTGTAAAACCTGAAGGCGCAATGTACTGCTTCCCTCGACTTGATCCTGAGATTTATCCTGTAGAAGATGATGAGAAGTTAATGCTCGATTTATTAACTGCCGAAAAAGTCTTATTGGTTCAAGGTACTGGTTTTAACTGGCCAACACCAGATCACTTCCGCGTAGTATTCTTACCTGCGGAGAACGAATTACGTGAAGCAATTAACCGTCTAAGTCGTTTCTTATCAAAGATGCGTTAAACATAAAAAGAGGAAGCTTAAATGCTTCCTCTTTTTTTATAACTCTAAATCACTTTGGTTATTGCAACTCATCCCACTGATCTTCATATTGTTGAGAAATCTCTGTGTTCTTGGTCAAACCAAAGCCGCCTTTTCCAAACAATCTAGCGAGATCTAATAAGCAATCATTTTCACCTTGCTCAACCGCAAGCTCGTAATACGCAGCTGCTTTCTTATAGTTTTTTGCTACGCCTTTGCCCTCTTCATAAATATAAGCAATATTAGATGAGCCTAAACCATTCTCAGCTTCTGATGCTAAAGTAAATAATCTAAGTGCTTCTTTATAATCTTGTTTAATTCCACCTTTACCTTCTAAATAGTAAATACCTAAGTTATTGATAGCAGCAGGTTCGCCTTGTTTTACCGCCAAACGGTAATATGCAAGGGCTTTCTTCAAATCTTGTGGAACACCTTCAATACCATCATTATATAAATGACCAAGTTCTGCTTGAGCAATATCTAGTCCAGCATCCGCTGACTTTGTCATCCACTCCAAACCTTTTTTAGTATTTACAGTAACGCCGTCATCGCCATACAGGTAAAGGAAACCGAGATAGTATTGCGCATAGAGCTGACCTTTCTGAGCCGCTTGCGTATACCATTTCACAGCAGTCAGATTATCTTCCTTAACGCCTTCACCATAGTCATACATGTAGCCAACTGAGAAAAGCGCATCTGCATTGCCCTTTGCAGCCGCTTTTTTAAACCACTCTAAAGCTTTTTCAAAATCTTGATCAACGTCATAGCCATAGTAATAAGCATCCCCTAAATTATTTTGAGCGACCGCATCCCCTGATTTTGCTTGCTGTACTAACTCCTGACTAAATACAACGTCCTCAGCATGAGCAACCCCCCATAAACTGCTCATTAATAATATGGAAAGAGCGATATTCTTTAATTTCATTATGTGACTCACTTTGCTACATTTTTATACGAATACATTCTATCTACAAATCAATCTTAGTACATCATTATTTATAAACACTGAAAATTCATACGTTAAATTTTAACTTTTTTAAAATCATTTACGGCGAACTACGGTTTGCCAAAATATTAGGCATGTCATTTTGGGTTTGCGTGCTAAACTATGCGTTGGTTTGAAAACAGGATATTCCTTCTATGCAGTTTGTTCATCTCGGTATTCATACAGAATTTTCGATCACTGAATCGATTGTTCGCATACCAGATTTGGTCAAAGTTGCAGTCGCAGAAGAAATGCCTGCTTTGGCAATTACTGACCTATCGAACCTACATGCAGCAGTCAAATTTTATGGTGCTTGCCTCGGCAAAGGTATTAAACCGATTATGGGAAGTGTCATTCGCTTAAATGATGCTGAGCATAAAGCAACCCTATTAGCAATGAGCAATACTGGTTGGCGAAATCTCACAGAAATCGTTTCTCGTGGATTTATTGAAGGTCAGCAACTGAGTATTCCATGCATTCAAAAAGAATGGGTACTTGAGCAATCAGAAGATTTAATCATTCTTTTAGGCCAACACAGTGATGTTGGCCGAATGCTATGCTCATCAAATCCGCAAAAGGCAGAACCATTATTAGAAGCGTGGATTGAAAAATTTGGTAATCGTGTCTACCTCGCACTCACCCGTACCAATCGTAGTGGTGAAGAGGATTTTATTCAGCAAGCAGTAAAACTTGCAGCAAAATATCAAATTGGCGTCGTTGCGCATAATGACGTTCACTTTGTTGAACAAGATGACTTTGAAGCACATGAAGCACGTGTATGTATTGCTGATGGTTATGTATTAGGCGATGATAAACGACCTAAAAACTATAGTACTGAACAATATTTCAAAACAGCTGAGCAAATGTCTGAACTATTTTCAGATATTCCTAGTGCAATCGAAAACACCTATCAAATTGCAAAACGATGCAACGTTGAGTTACAGTTAGGTACTTATTTCTTACCAGACTTTCCTATTCCCGATGGTTATACCATCGATACTTATTTCGAACATTTATCCCGTGAAGGTCTGGAAGAACGCTTAAATCATCTTTATCCAATCGCTGAACGTGATGAAGACTGGGCTGACATTCGTAAGCCTTACGATGAACGAATTAAGTATGAAGTCGACATTATCTTGAAAATGGGCTTTCCTGGCTACTTCTTAATTGTCATGGACTTCATTCAGTGGGCAAAAAATAATGGTGTGCCTGTTGGACCGGGTCGTGGTTCTGGTGCAGGCTCTTTAGTTGCTTATAGCTTAAAAATTACCGACCTTGATCCACTTCGTTACGATCTACTCTTCGAACGTTTCTTGAATCCAGAACGTGTTTCGATGCCCGACTTCGATGTCGATTTCTGTATCGCAGGTCGTGACCGTGTTATTGAATATGTGGCACAAAACTATGGTCGTCAGGCTGTTTCACAGATTGCAACCTTTGGTACGATGGCCGCAAAAGGTGCGATTCGAGACGTTGCACGTGTCTTGGGTAAATCTTATGGTTTAGCAGATCGCATCTCGAAAATGGTTCCGACTAAACCGCTAGGAGTTGACTTAAAACAAGCCATTGAACTTGAACCTCAACTCAAAGATATTGTCACCAACCCTGCCAACCCAGACAATGATGATGCCAGTGAAATTTGGGAAATGGCACTCAAACTCGAAGGCATCACCCGTAATACAGGTAAGCATGCGGGTGGTGTGGTCATTGCGCCGGGTAAAATTACCGATTACTCTGCCGTGCTGTGTGATGCAGATGGTACTAACCGTGTTGCACAATACGATAAAGATGACGTTGAAGCTGCGGGTCTAGTTAAGTTCGACTTCTTGGGTTTGCGTAACTTAACTGTAATTGAAGATGCGGTTCAAAATATCAATAAGCGCATCAAATCCGAAGTACCACTCAATATTTCCAATGTACCTTTAGATGATAAAGATGCATACTTAGTCTTTGCTGAAGCCAATACAACCGCGGTATTCCAGTTTGAATCCGTCGGTATGAAAAAAATGCTGAAAGAAGCAAGGCCAAGCAAATTCGAAGAAATTATTGCATTCGTATCCTTATACCGTCCGGGTCCGATGGATCTAATCCCCGACTTCATCCATCGTATGCATGGTGGAGAGTTTGAATACCTACACCCTTTACTAGAAGGTGTTCTTGAACCTACTTACGGGATCATGGTTTACCAAGAGCAGGTAATGCAGGCAGCTCAGTTCTGCGCGGGTTACACGCTTGGTGGTGCGGATTTACTTCGTCGTGCAATGGGTAAGAAAAAACCTGAAGAAATGGTGAAACAACGCCAAATCTTTATTAAAGGTGCTGCTGAAAAAGAGATTGACGAAGCCACTGCCAACCATATTTTCGACTACATGGAAAAGTTTGCAGGTTATGGCTTTAACAAATCCCATGCCGCCGCGTATGCACTGGTTGCCTACCATACAGCTTGGTTAAAAGCGCATTATCCAGCTGAATTTATGGCTGCGGTGATGTCATCGGAAATGCAAAACACTGATAGTGTCGTGTTCTTGATTGATGACTGCCGTAATAACAAATTAGAAGTGCTTCCACCCTCTGTGAATATGTCGCTCTATCATTTCCATGCAAGTGATGAACAAACGATTGTTTATGGTTTAGGCGCGATCAAAGGCGTTGGTGAGCAAGCTATGCAATCTGTGATTGATTCACGGATTAATGACGGACCTTATAAAGATCTATTTGATTTCTGCCATCGTATTGACCTTAAAAAAATCAATAAACGTACCCTTGAAGCACTTATTCGAGCAGGTGCATTGGATTGTCTTGGTATCGAACGCTCAAGTTTAATGGCGCAACTTCCTGAAGCTGTTCAAGCAGCTGAACAAGCACGGAGCAATCGTGAAACAGGTATCATGGACCTGTTTGGTGAAGTTGAAGAAGTCCAACGTAAACCTGCTAAACCCGTAAAACCATGGTCAGACGAAGTTCGCTTAAAAGGTGAAAAAGATACACTCGGTTTGTATTTAACAGGTCATCCAATTGATGTTTATCGTTCTGAATTAAAATCATTTATTCCTGCAAAACTCAATGAAGTCACACCGACACGCCGAGGTGTAACGACAGTATTTGCTGGTTTAGTACTAGATGTCGCAAACTTCCCAAATCGCATCATGATCACGCTTGATGATGGTACAGCGCGTATTGAAGTCAGTTGTAATCATGAACGCTTCCAACGTTACAAAGATATTGTTCGCTTAGAGCAGGTTGTGGTCATTGAAGGTGAAATCTACGAGCGTGAAGGCTTTGATCGCCCGATGGCTAGATTAAGCAAAGCCTTTAACTTAAATGAAATTCGCCAAAAGCGTGCGCAAAGCATTCAAATTCGTTTGCCAAATGATTTAATGACCAAGACATTAGCCAAAGATTTACAAAATATGCTGCTACCTTATTGCAATGTCGATATGTGCCAACATATCGGCATACATATACAAGTAGAGCAAAGTTTTGCAACGGCTGAATTACATCTAGGCCCTCAATGGAAAGTTGCACCACTAGATGAATTACTGGGTAAATTACGTGATTATTTTGGTAAAGAAGCAATTCACATCGAATACCAAGTCAAATCAAAAGCGGCTAAAGCGGTTGAAACACCCAAAGTCAGTGTTGTTGCCCCACCGCCTGCAAATATGTCAATGGATGAAGCTTTAGATCTTTATCAAGCCGAAGTCTCTCAATACTCTTAATTTTGGATAATATATGAATCAGTTTGACCAAAATAATGTGTCCAAACATTTGGAGCATGTGCGTATTGTGATGGTCAATACGACACTTCCTGCAAATATTGGTAGTGCATTACGTGCGATGAAAACGATGGGTTTATCAAACCTTGTTCTCGTTGCACCGAAAACTTATCCGCATCCAGACATTGATGCACTTGCTGCTGGTGCCCAAGATCTGATCGAAAAAATTGAGATCGTTGAGACTTTAGAGCAAGCCATCCAAGACTGCCACATTGTTTTTGGTACAAGTGCCCGCAGTCGTACCATTCCTTGGCCTTTATTGGACGTGCGCCCTGCTGCAACAGAAGCATTACAAGCTGCAAGTAAAGATCAAAATATTGCAATTGTGTTTGGTCGCGAAGATCGTGGACTGACCAATGAAGAACTCGCATTGGCAAACTATCATTTAACTATTCCAGTGAATCCTGAATATGGTGTATTAAACGTTGCACAAGCAATTCAAGTGGTTTGCTACGAATTGCGTATGGCAGCTTTAGAACAAAATCAATCTAATACTGAGATTCCAAATGACCACATGCAGCTTAAACAACAGCAAAGCATGGAATGGGATGAACCTCTAGTCACCCAACAACAGATGGAAGAATTTTACCCACATCTTGAGAAGATGTTGACTGATATCGAGTTTCTAGATCCAAATAACCCGCGCTTACTCCCTTTACGTTTGCGTCGTTTATTTGGCAGAATACAATTAGATCGTATGGAATATCATTTACTACGTGGTATTTTCAGTCGTGCACAAGCATTAGCCAACGGCTCATGGAAAAAAACTAACAAGGAGGATCATTCTCATGATTAAACAGCTTAAAGAAGATATCGAAGCTGTATTTGCGCGTGATCCTGCTGCTCGAAATACACTTGAAGTTTTAACAACCTATCCAGGAATTCATGCGCTGATTATGCATCGTATGGCACATGAGCTCTGGAAAAAAGAATATAAAGGTACGGCACGTTTACTTTCCTCTTTTAGCCGATTTGCAACAGGTATCGAAATCCATCCCGGTGCAAAAATTGGAAAACGTTTCTTCATTGACCACGGCATGGGTGTCGTCATTGGTGAAACTGCTGAAATTGGTGATGACGTAACGCTTTATCATGGTGTGACGCTGGGTGGTACAACATGGAATAAAGGCAAACGACATCCAACACTTGAAGATGGCGTGGTTGTAGGCGCTGGTGCGAAAATACTAGGACCATTTACAGTGCATAAAGGTGCAAAAGTTGGTTCAAATGCTGTCGTTACCAAAGAAGTCCCTGAAGGTGTAACTGCTGTTGGTAGTCCTGCACGTTATATTTTCAAAGAGCAAGCAACAACTGAACAAACAGAACAAGAGGCACGCCGCCGTGATTATGCAGCGACTATTGGCTTTGAACCTTATGCCACTACACAAGACCAATCTGATCCAATTTTGGAAGGTATTCGTGTTTTACTCGATCGTATGCAACAAAATGAGAAGCGCATGACAACACTCTGCCAACGTCTTTCTTTGCTTGACCCAACCTTTAAAGGGCAAAGCTCAAAAACTCAACCATTTAGTAAAGAAGAACTCAAAATCATTGATGAACTACGTCGTGAATGTGAGGCACAGAGTAAAACTTCAGCAACATAATACAATTTATAAAAAATGTAACATGCTTCTCATTGCAAGTTGGTTTTGCTTTTCCTAGACTGGTGAAACCAACGATCTACCTCTCATTTAACTAAAATTAATGGATGTAAAGCATGAATTTTAAGCCTTTGGCACTACTTGTACTTTCAACTTCTGTTTTGACGGCATGTGGTATCGCTCCCACTAAAAAGGACAAGGCAACCGAACCGTTCATTTTTAAAGAACCAGAACCTACTGCACCATTTTATGCTTTAAATCCAACCAACTATGATGCGCCTCCAAGTTTTGAAGTTGCACTCAAAGATGCCTCTGCACAACCTGTAACAAAAATGGTAGTTTCTCTACAAAACGATCCATCAAAATCTGCAACTTTAGATATCAATAAACTCATAGTACCAACGATTGACAGCAAAGAACGCAACATGAAATATGCCGTTCTCGCGGGTGATAATGAAGTTGATGTCACTGAAATCGATGATTTCTTACAACTTGTTGAAGGTAAAGCTCGTCATTATCCACCTCGCTTCCCTGATCGCCAAGAGCGCAAAGGCTACGAAGTAAAATTGAAAGAAATCACTCAAAAGCTTGATGCTTTAGCGGAAAAGCCAAATGCTTCTCTGGATGTTCTCACACGTGCATTTAAAGCGAGCGTTATGGCGCGTAATTTAGACTTAGGTACTTCATACACATCGAAGTCTTTGAATTACGCACAACGTATTTTAGCGATCAAACCAAATGATCCTGAAACAAATTTCTGGTTTGGTTTCGGTCTATCTGAAGGCGGTGGTCAACGTGAAGCCATTCCTTACTTAGACAAAGCAATTAAAGGTGGTGTTCAAGAAGCTTACCTTTCTGCTGCAAATAACTATTTATGGTTAGAGCAAAAGAAAAATGCAATTCAAACGTTAAAGAACTACAAGATCAATTACCCTGATGAAGCAGAAGTAACCGACCGTTTAATCAAAGAAGTTGAATCTGGTAAACGCTGGAACGTTTGGCAAGTTCTGAACTAATTTGCATCCTTTTTTGTAAAAATAGACCGTTTTTTCACGGTCTATTTTTTTATGTACATTGAAAAAGCGATTAAATTTCGTATGATAACCATAATCTTTGTGCATATTTATAGAATTCTAATGCCTGCATTCAAGCCAAATTATCGTCTCTTCGCCCTCACGATACTGAGCACAATCGTAATGAGTGGTTGCCAAGTTGTTAGTCTCAAACAACAGGCATTAAATGTCACAATCGCCAACGAACGTAACAGTATCTTAACTCAGAAAAAACTGAGTGAAGCCAGCCTGAATGTTCTTTCGATGTCTGGTAAAGAATCAAAAGTCTGTATGCAGAATCCAGATCAATGTATTGCTGATCTACATAAGATTCCAGAAATTATTGATGAGCAATTGCTCTCTACAGCGAGTGAGTTGTATCTTGCTAAATCTAAGCTTCTTTCTGAATCTTCGGAATGTAAAATTAGCAAATTAAGTAAGCATAAGTCTGATGATGAACAAAAGATTATTCAGCAAAACTATGAAAAATGTATTGATCAAGAACTAGAAGCTTTAGATAAAAGTCTGCGCTATAGCTATGCTTATCTATTTAAAACCTCGCGCCAACCGCAAGAACGAATTTTTGATAACCGACAAGTTCAGATTAGAGATTTCTATAACCAAGCCCTTACACAGCTGGTAAATGTCTATAATGTGAGAACACCCTCTCAAGATATTGCACCAACCTTAAAAATTGGTAAAAGTACCTACACCATTGATATACAAGCTTATCAACGACTGCAAAATATGAAATTAGAGAAGTTTATCTCTAGTTATAATATGAACTTTTCTGGTTTACGTGCGATCAATCGTCGAGATGGTTTTGGTTCAGATTTCGTTGCGGTATTTCCAGCGAGTGACCCATCAAAATTAGAAAATAAATACATTCTTGACCCTCTCACCTATCATTATCCGAAAGGGATCAATCCAAATATTCACAAAGCCCGCTATTTAGCAGCAACCATTATTGCGCAACCGAAAAAGAGAACTGCAACAGTTGACGATGTTTTAAATAGTCCCAATTTCGAAATTAAAGTTTATGATCCCTACAGTGTAGATAAAGTTGATATTGCTGGAAAAACATACTCTCTCGCTGCAAATTTCTCAGCACCCTATGGACTTTGGCTTGCAGAAAATAACTTAGGTGCTGCGGCCTATTTAACCTTGATTGATCGTGATCAACGTTTAACTATGCCTCATTTATATATGCTCGAACCGTATAATCCGAATAAAAAAGTGATTGTATTGGTACATGGTTTGGCCAGTAGCCCTGAAGCATGGATTGCTGTGACCAATGACATCATGGGTGATCCAGTTTTACGTGAGCACTACCAAGTTTGGCAGATTTTTTATTCTACCAATATGCCAATTTTAGAGAGTCGCTTTCAAATTTATGCATTACTCAAACAAGCTTTTGCATCACTAAATCCAAAAGATCCAGCAGCTAAAGATTCTGTGCTTATTGGACATAGTATGGGCGGAATCATCAGCCGATTGCTGGTTAGTGATGCAGACATATCAAAACAAGCACTCGCAATGATGAGCAATCGTCAGCAAACACGTTTAAGAAAACATCCTGTGATTGGTGAACGCTTGAAAATGGAACCAATTACAAACTTTGATCGTGCGATTTTCCTCGCTGCACCGCATCGTGGTACAGACTATGCCGATCGATGGTTTACCTTAGCAGCACGTAAAATTATTAAACTTCCTGCAACTTTCTTAACTACGTTAGCAGATACATTAACCAGTGATGATGTTGATCTAAAAGATTTCGTGAAAACACTCACTAATGATGTCATTCAAAATGGACCAAGTGATCTCAGTAAAAAATCTAAATTTATGGAGCTTACCGCTGATATTCCACCGGAAAAAGGCTTGGTGTTCCACTCTATCATGGGCAACATTACCAAAAGTGATGATCCAAATGTGATCACAGATGGAATTGTGACTTATAAAAGCGCTCATTTAGATGGTGCTGTTTCAGAAAAATACTTCCAGGTGGACATTCAATTCAAGAAACACCAGCTGCAGTTTTAGAATTGCGTCGTATTTTACGCCAACACTTGGTTGATCATGGTTTGTATAAACCAAAAATTAAGTATAAAAAAG
>NZ_BAEB01000041.1:0-3377 GCF_000241225.1 Acinetobacter sp. NBRC 100985
ATAATGATATTTTGTGCTAACTCAGGCGTAGATGGGGCAGTGAAATTCACAATAAGATCAGATGAGAAATTCATATTCTCAAAATGTAATTGTTTCGAGTCAGCATCGTAATAAACAAAGTTATCAATCGAACCACTTGGTCGATCATTGGGTGTATAGCTGCTCGGCATGAACTGACTTTGTGAAGAAGTCGCATTTAAACTGAGTTCTAAAAGCTTCAAGTCATAATTTAGATGGGTATTTTTTGTATCCAATTCTTTTTGAAGTGTCTGAATACGTTGTTGATATTGTTCGGTACTTTCAAATTGATCTTTTTTTGGTGGAATCACCTGCATTGTCGATCTTATATAATTGATGGCTGTATCATGCGCTGCACGTATGGAATAGTCGTCACCTAAAGCAAATGTGAATGCAGGAAACTGTTGACCTGGATGACCGATCACTAAAACCTGATTGTTTTTTAAAGCCAGCACATTTCTTAAATCATTGAGAACAGACTGGAAATGTACGCAATTTGCACAATAGTCAGCCACATCCGAATTTTCAGCAAACATCTGTAATCCAGAGATGGTTTTATACGGCGGATAAAAGGAAAAATAACCCTCGTCTTTGATGAGTTCCTGAAAGTTTTCTCCAGTCTTTGTTAGCGGAGGTGTAATTTGATTTCGAGCGATAATCAAAGGAGAAGAAACAGCCTGTCCAGGGGCAGCATCATTCAATGACATTTTTTCGATCTTTTGAGAAAGCTCTTCTTTCTGTACATCATCTTGTTGTGGTTTTGAGCAGCCGACCAACGCAAGGCTGGTGAGCAGCGCAATTGAAACGTATTTCATCCTATTATTTCCCCATCCAATATTTTTAAATTTTTTAAAATGAATTATGAAATTGACTGTAATTTCAAATACATTCTGCTTGGCTGTCATAGGCTCTAGCTAGGCTGTTACAGAGCACAATAAGGACAATCCGAATAAGCGGTACAGCACGTTCCATGATTTTTATCCAGCACAAAACACCACTGACCAAAAAGGATGCAGTAGTTAATTAATGCCTTGAATCAATCAGGGCACAGTGAAAGCATGTGATAAATGAATTGGAATGAAATGCCGAAGAGGCGGAGAAAGTGCAGGTGAATAAAGCACAGTAAATTGCATTATGGTTGACTCCTTGGAATTACAAGAAGTTCTGCCGAATCACTGTCAATTGATTATGGTGGCAGAACGAAAGGGGGTTGACAGACTGGGATCCAAGGAACCAGCACGCACGAGGCGTCCCCCTCTCGCCCTACCATAGAAAAAAGGGGGACGCGAGGGTTCCCACAACATACAAAATTACTTTCATATATCGTGCTGGATCTGCGGTCTGTCAAAACCGACTGACAATGTAGGTCAGCCCTTGCATCATAATCGTTGCTAAAAAACAGGTCAATTGATCTGTTTAAGCATCATTCAAAAATCACCTAAAACTGATGATAAAAAACGCATTCTAAAAAAATACAAATACATAGCATCTAAATGAGAACGGTACGTCTCCATTTGAGACCGCACCAATACATGCTTCAGTTACATCGCAATCATTTTGCCTGCTTCCCTCAGCAGGTTTTTTTTATTTCGCTCATTTTTTATTACAGGAATTATTCAGATGAGTTTGCCATGTCCTTATTGCCAGTCTAGAGAGACGGTAATGCTTGAATCAACCCAACATTTACCCAGTACCTCAACAAATAACTCTATCTCCAATAGTGTGATGTCACCAATGGCACTTGCCACATTAGGTGTCAGTGTTTCCAAAAGTCTGAATATTCCTCCGATTGCAGGCGCACTCGTTGGAGTGCTGATCGGTGGTATCTGGATGTTGATCACTGAAGATGAACAGCAACAACCCATTTCTCGCAGGCAGTATTACTGCAACAACTGTGACCGCAGCTTTAGCCCAAATTTACGCAATTAAGCATTTATCAAAATTCACAAACCAAACCCTTTTACCCATTTAAAATTGATACAGGAATTATTCTTATGGCACATTTAGTTGAAACAATGGCATTCACTGGACAAACCCCTTGGCATGGCTTAGGTAATCAACTTACCCCAAACCAACCGATTGAGGTCTGGGCACAGCAGGCAGGCATGGATTGGCGGATTGAATCCTCGGATGTCAGTTACATGGCTCAGAATCATCGGGGGCAGAGCATCATCATGCCTTTTGAGGAACAGCGAGTACTGTATCGTTCAGATACCCATGCTCCTTTATCTGTGGTCAGCCAAAGATTTCAGGAAGTTCAGCCCAAAGAGATTTTAGAATTTTATCGGGATCTGACTGAACAATCAGGCTTTGAACTGGAAACCGCAGGCGTGCTCAAGGGCGGTAAGAAATTCTGGGCACTGGCACGAACAGGGCAAACTTCCGCCTTAAAAGGTAAGGATGTCAGTAATGGCTATATTTTATTGGCAACCGCTTGTGATGGCACGCTTGCCACGACAGCCCAATTTACCAGTATCCGAGTGGTATGTAATAACACTTTGGCGATTGCCCTCAAAGGACAGAATACCAATACAGGTATTGTCAAAGTCCCTCACAGTACCAAATTCGATGCCGATAAAGTCAAACATCAACTTGGTATTTCAGTCCGTGCATGGGATGAACACATGTATGAAATGAAGCAACTGAGCCAGCGTAAGGTGACTCAGCAGGAAGCTGCTGCCTACTTTGACGCAGTATTTAACAATACTAATTTAAGCAGTGTCGAACAGGATGAAAGCATCATTCAGTTCTACCGCAATGCAGCGACGACGAATCAAGCCAACTCATCCCGATCAGACAATAAAACTGAACAGAATGGACGTGCCATGTCAAAAGTCATGACCATGTTTAACGGACATGGGCGTGGGGCAGAACTGAGTTCAGCCAAAGATACCGTTTATGGATTACTCTGTTCGATCACCGAATTCACCGATCATGAACGCCGAGCCATGAGTACCGATCACCGACTCGATTCTGCATGGTTTGGAGCAGGGGCAGCCATTAAGCAACGTGGCTTAGAACAAGCACTTCGAATGGTTGCCTAAATTCAGTTTCAGTTAAACCTTCTACATTAGCCTAAGCATACGGTAACACCGTACAAGCACAGCAACATCTTTAGCCGCACTCTCAGATGCTGCTTTTTTTATGCCCAAAATTCAGCTTTTACACTTTTACCGATACAGGAATATTTCTAATGAATAGCCATACTCAAATTCAAAACACTTTAAATCATCCACCATTACAGCCGTATTCACCAAACCTGAATCTACCCATCCAGAACTCATTGACTCAACAGGTTGAGGTAGGAACCCGAACCAAACGAGACCGATCGAATACGCAACCACGAAAAACCAAAACCG
>NZ_BAEB01000040.1:0-46570 GCF_000241225.1 Acinetobacter sp. NBRC 100985
TGTATGCTTTTTTTTATACTTTTATACTTTTTGATCTCATCTGCTCAGCAATATCCAATAAAGCTTGTGCTGTTTTATCCCAGCCTAAGCAGCCATCAGTTACAGATTGACCATAGGTCATATCACATGAAATCTTTTGATTTCCATCTACTAAATGACTTTCTATCATTACACCACGAACTTTTGACTCCGCACGCTCGTCGATGATTTGTTGCAAAACTTGTGGTTGTAATAACGGATCTTTACCGCTATTTCCATGACTACAGTCAATCACCAAAGCAGGTAAATGTTTATGTTTGAAATGCATCGCCTGAATTGAGGCTAAATCATAATTTGTTCCGTGATTTGAGCCACGTAAAATTAAATGTGGTAATGGATTACCATTGCTATGAAGGATCGCAGGTAAACCTTGTTGTGTCATACCTAAAAATTGATGTCCATTTAATGCGGACTGAATCGCATCTAAAGCAATCTGAATAGAACCATCTGTACCATTTTTGAAGCCGATACTGTACGGCATATGGCTTGCAATCTCACGATGAATCTGAGACTCACTGGTTCTCGCTCCAATAGCGCCCCAAGCTAATAGATCATCGAAGTAGCCTGTTGCCATCGGACTAAGAATTTCACTCGCAATCGGCAAGCCTTTCTCAATAAGCTGTAAATAAAGCTGACGTGATTTTTCTAAACCAAGTTGTAAATCTGATGATCCATCTAAATTCGGATCGTATAAAAAACCTTTCCAACCTACCGTGGTACGTGGTTTTTCAATATATGCACGCATCACGAGGAAAATTTGATCTTTGACTTGTTCTTGTAATTTTTGTAGCCGATCTGCGTATTCAAGTACTGCAACTGGATCATGTATTGAACATGGTCCTGTTATCACCATTAAACGATGATCATGTCCAGATAAAATATTATGAATCGTCTGACGATGTTTTGAAATTTGCTGCGCTAAAGTGGCAGACAAGGGATACTGCGCTTTGAGTTGTGATGGCAAGCTAAGCATTGATTCTTTTGAATGAGTTTCTGGTTGTGTCAAAGCAGTATTTAAAGCGTTCATTATTCATTTCCTTTGGACTGACCTTTTTCGCAGTCCAGATCATTTATTTGAGCAATAGGGATCTAAGCAATAATTGATGTTGGCTAAAGTAGAACCAATAAAAGCTGCTAAAATATGACTTATTAAATTTATACATGGTATTTCTCCTAAAGTAATGATTGTTAGAGCATAAAAAAACCTGATCGGTGTTGCCGATCAGGTATTAACTGGTTGGGCAACCTTTCCGATGCCCGAAACGCGTCAGGCAACTAAATATATTGCCAAAAATAAAAATATGCGTTTGTGTTTACAGTATGCTTTAACATGTTTATTTCGAATATCTAAAAAACTGTTCCTAAGTATTAAATTACGCACTATTTCCTCGTTTGACAAGCACTTTTTATATTTTTTTAAACATAGCTTCAAAATAAGAAGAATTGACCTCAGAACATTAAGCTCATAAAATAGGGGAAAAATACACCAATTTGAGATTATACCAATGAAGTAAGTTCTATTTTTTAACATCAAATACCCTTTCTTTTTTGATGTGCAAAATAGGCTTATCTATCTTTTAGTAATTTCTATTCTAAAAACTAATTCTTATTATTCTATTTTGCATATCCTGTTTTTATGAGGTTTTCTTATGACCCAACAGGCATGTATTATTTCCAACTTAACGCTTGATTTTCCACAACAAAAAATTTTTGACAACATTTCTTTCCAATTACCTTTAAATTCATTTTCAAGCCTAGTTGGAAAAAATGGACAAGGTAAATCTTTACTCATGTCTATATTACATTTGCAGAAGAAAAATGGAGTTGCTTATTCTGGTCAAATCTTGTGGCAATGCCCTCATCAACATCTCACTCAACTACAGCAAATTAAAGAAAGCACAATTGCTCAAGCTTTAAATATTCATGAATTATATTTTTGTTTTGAACGTATAAAGCAAGGCATTGCTTCATTTGCAGATTATGATCAAGTTGAAAATCTCTGGCATTTACCTGCTCATTGGCAACAACTGCTAGAAAGCGCAAATTTACCTATTGACCTTGATACTCGTATTCAAGATTTGAGCGAAGGACAAAAAACCAAACTGGCACTATGCCGTTTATTTCTTCTTAAAGATCATTATTTACTTTTAGATGAACCAAGCAATCATTTAGATACTCAAGGGCGTAAATGGTTAATTGATCAAATGAGTCAGCACCCAACTGGCGGGCTAATTATTAGTCATGATCGACAACTTTTAGATCAGGTACAGGGTATTTTTGTTCTGAATCAGCTAGGGTTACATTACTACGGTGGGAACTATTCACATTATCAGCAACAACATCTAATACAAGTTGAAGCACTCTCAAAGGCTGTACATCAAGAAAAAAGAGAAATTAGAGCGCTTAAAGAACAGCAACATCAAAACCAAATGAAAGCACAAAAACGGAAAAAACAGGTGAAAAATTAAGGGCCTCAGGCTCTCAAGCGCCTATCTTATTAGATGCAAAAAAAGAACAAGCTGAGCAATCGCTTTCTCATTTACGCAACCAGCAAATCAAGCGACTAGCAGATGCAAAAGATAACTTAATGCAAAAACAATCTCAACTTGAACATTTAAAATCACAGTCTTTTGAGTTTAACCATATCACCGAAAAAACAGGAGAAATCTTACGTTGCCAAGATTTAACACTTGATTTTAATCTTTCTATATCAATCAATTTTGCAGTGAATGCTTCAGAAAAAATTCATATACAAGGTGAAAATGGAATCGGTAAATCTACCTTATTGAAGACAATTCAAGGTCTTATTAAGTCTCATGATGGCAAAATGTACTGTAATGTACAAACAGCTTATCTCGATCAAAACTTATCTTTTTTAGCTAGTGAAATTTCTGCAACAGAATATTTAAAGACTATCAATGCAAATCTAACAGAACAGCAAATACGAACATCGCTTGGCAACATGAAAATTCGTAGAGACAAAGCACTTATACCATTAAAAAATTTAAGTGGTGGAGAACGCTTAAAAGTCGCTTTACTGGCTTTAAAATTTCAGCATGTGGAGCTTCTGCTTTTAGATGAACCTGAAAATCATCTGGATATTGAATCTAGAGAGTTATTAGCACACGCAATTAAGCACTTTAATGGTTCTGTACTACTGGTATCACACGATGATTCATTTATTGACGCATGTGAAATCACGAATTCATATCATTTAAAATAGTTTTTAATTGAATAATGAAGTATTACGCTTAGCATTAAGTAGTCATGCTTCATAAACTAACGAACTAAGCCCTGAGGTTGCAGAATAATAAGACTTGCACCGACCAATACAATTAAACCACCTAAAATATCCCAACGTGTCAGAATCACCTGATCGACATAACGTAACCATAGCAGTGCAGTAAAAATATATATTCCACCATAAGCAGCATATATCCTTCCAGATGCCGCTGGATGCAATGTCAGCAACCAAACAAATACCGTTAAGCTAAGTGCTGTTGGTATCCACAACCAATGAGATTTTCCTTGATTCAAGATTAAGTAAGGAAAATAGCATCCCAAGATTTCTGCAATAGCCGTTAAAATAAATAACCCGAATACACTCAGTACTCGGGTTATAGAAAATGTAAACTCTAACATTAAGCTGGTTCAGCACTTGGATTTATATGATCCTCAAATACTTCAAGTTTCAATCCAACGTCTTTTCCATCTTCTTTCTTCACAGAAACAGCAACATTACCACCATGCTCTGCCAGTTCACCAAATAAGATCATTTCAGCAAGCGGTTTTTTCAAATGCTCTTGAATTAAACGCTGCATTGGACGAGCACCCATTAGGCGATCATATCCATTTGCAGACAACCAATCACGCGCACTTTGATCCACATCAAGCACAACTTGTTTTTCATCTAATTGTGCTTGTAACTCTGTTAAGAATTTATCAACTACTGATTCAATCACAGTAGTAGGAAGTGATTTAAATTGAATCACGCCATCCAAACGGTTACGGAACTCTGGAGCAAATGCTCGCTTCATCGCATCTTGATTATCAGCACTATGATCTTGTTCAGTAAAACCAATACTTGCACGAGAAATACTTTCTGCACCAATATTAGTTGTTAAAACAATAATCACATTTCTAAAATCAGACTTACGACCATTATTGTCTGTTAACGCACCATGATCCATGACTTGCAATAGAAGATTGAATACATCTGGATGCGCCTTTTCAATCTCATCAAGTAATAAAACACAATGTGGATTCTTATGAATTGCATCAGTGAGCAATCCACCTTGATCATATCCAACATAACCAGGAGGCGCACCGATCAAGCGAGAAACCGCGTGGCGCTCCATATATTCAGACATATCAAAACGGACAAACTCAACACCAAGTAACTTAGCAAGCTGTTTCGTCACCTCTGTTTTACCAACACCAGTTGGGCCTGCAAATACAAAACTACCCACAGGTTTATCAGGCGCTTTAAGCCCTGCACGAGATAATTTAATTGCTGACGCAAGTGCTGTAATTGCCTCATCTTGCCCAAAGACAACACGTTTCAAATCACGCTCTAAATTCTCAAGCACAGTCTTGTCATCTTTAGACACTGTTTTTGGAGGAATACGAGCAATCTTAGAAACAATATCTTCGATGTTTTCAACAGAAATGGTTGAGCCATCTACTTCTGCTTTTAAACGGCGTTGTGCACCAGCTTCATCAATAACATCGATTGCTTTGTCTGGTAAAAAGCGATCATGAATAAATTTAGCCGATAACTCTACAGCTGCAACTAAAGCTTTATCGTCGTATTCCACATGATGAAAATCTTCAAACTTACTTTTCAAGCCACGTAAAATTTCAATCGTTTCACCAATGCTTGGTTCATTTACATCAATTTTTTGAAAACGACGTGATAAAGCATGGTCTTTCTCAAATACCTGACGATATTCTTGGAAAGTAGTTGAACCAATACAACGTAAAGTACCATTTGCTAAGGCTGGTTTAATTAGATTCGATGCATCCATAGTACTACCCATGCTCGAACCAGCACCGATAATCATATGAATTTCATCAATGAATAAAATAGCATTCGGATTCTTTTTCAAAGCATTTAATAACTGTTTTAAACGCTTCTCAAAGTCACCACGATATTTTGTTCCAGCAACTAATGCACCGATATCCAAACTATATACTTCAGCATTTGCTAGAGGTTTTGGTGCTTTACCATTAACAATTAACCAAGCTAAACCTTCAGCGATAGATGTTTTACCTACACCAGGATCACCAACTAACAATGGGTTATTTTTACGGCGGCGACATAGGATCTGTGCTGCTCGCTCGATTTCTTTTTCACGACCAATTAAAGGATCTGTTTTACCCTTTTGCGCTTCGATATTTAAGTTCAGTGTATATTGCTCAAGTGGTCCAGCATTTGCTGAAGCTGCACTTTCACCTTCAATATCTTCTACTTCTTCTTCAACTTGAATCTCATCTTTACGTGTGCCGTGAGATAAATATTGAGTCAAAGTTAAGCGATTAATTTGATGACGTTTAAGTAAGTAAACCGCGAAAGAATCTCTTTCAGAATACATCGCAACAAGTACATCTGCACCTTCAACTGTACGATCACCACCACTCGATTGAACATGAAAAATTGCACGTTGCAAAATGCGATCAAAGCTCTCTGTTGGATGTGGAGCTTGTTCACTATTATCACCAAGTTTTGGGGTATGTTGCTCTACATATTCCTCTAATTCTTTACGCAAAGTAACGATATCAGCACCACACGCTTTTAGTGCATTTACGGCTGAATCATTATCAAGTAAGGCAAGCAACAAATGTTCAACTGTCAGAAACTCATGTCTCTTTTGACGAGCCATGCTAACAGCCAAACGTAACGATACTTCTAATTGACGACTGAGCATGTAACCCCCTTATATCTTGGGCTTTCTCAAAAAAGATGAATCTTTCTATCAAAAGCTAATTATTGACTTGATCCGCTTGAGCTTTTGTAATCGTTATAAATTACCCGTCTACAAGTCTCTTTGCTTCATATTCTACAGTTAGCATTAGTTGAGTATCTTGGTCAAGTTTCAAAACAAAGTATTGTTGTAAAAATTCAATTACAAAGGAAATAAAACTAGCAAATTGATTAAAAATAAAACAAATCTCTTATTTTTTGAATAAATGACTACTACCCATCCAAATGCTTTAAATATTGAATAATTATAGGCTCACCTATTATTCAATTTAATTACTTTTGCCTGACTCATCAAAACTAGATAAAAGGCTTGCCTTGCATGACTAAAAGTGTTTTTTTCTTGCGCTCGGACAAAGCGTTGCTTTCTTACGTTTCATATTCAAATTTCATTTGAATATTCACTCACCTCGTTCAGGTTCGATTTGACACAATAAAGGATGACCTTGTGCACGTGCATAATTATTTACTTGATTAGCTTTTGTCTCTGCAATATCTCTTGGATATATACCAGCTGTTCCTTTGCCTTCATAATGAACCGTTAACATCACTTGACTTGCTTGATCCAAATCCATTGAAAAATAACTTTGTAATACTTCAATAACGAAATCCATTGGTGTGTAGTCGTCATTTAATAGAACAACTGCATATAAAGGAGGTCGTTTTAATTCAGGAGGGGCTGTTTGGACAACCACCTCGCCCTCATGATCATCTTGCGAATCACTTAATCGTGGATTCAAGTGCCAATCTACATAACCTGATTGATGAAAAGAATTTTTCACTTCACTTAAATTCATTTGACGTTTGTATCTTCGCATATTCAATTCTTAATCTATATATTATTGAGCGTTAGCTTCGGCTTGTGGGATTTCAGACACGAATGCTGAACTTACATCAACAGGTTTACCACGCTGCCAACTGAAACGTTTAATCACTGGTGTTCCGTAACCAGTTAAACGAACTTCAATAAACTGAGGGGTAAAACCTTTAGGCATAGTCCAACGACCTGTTAAACGTTCAAAATCGTCAAAATTAAAATTCTTATCTTCCAATGGTACAACCAAAACTTCAGAATCTTTAATTAAACGTAATTCAACTGAACCTACAGCTCGACGTTTACTTGGGTTCACTTGAATCAGGTCAATTTGATATTCAAAAGCATTTTCAGGCAGTGATTTGATACCTAAATTCTGTACAGTTAGGCTGACACCACCACGCTGTCTTAACGTCTCACGATAAATGGCATTCATCGTCTCGAACTGAGCTTTATCAGCATTTGCTTGATTAATACCTTTGAATAATTCGTCAGCATTATCAACAGCCATATCACGTTCTTGCACAGCAGAATTCAGACTTTTAGTCATCGAATCTAATGCAGTTTTTTGTTTCTGAACGACATCAACCAATTGTTCAGCATCAGCATCATAACCAACAACAGTTAAACCTTGACGATGACCAACAGTATAACCTAATACAAAGCTACTACCGATTAGCAAAGTTGCAGCTATAACCAAAGGTAAATTCGCTTTTATGAATTTATTTTTTTTAACGGAACTGTCTGGTGAAACAGTCGGTTCATCGTTTTCCATCATCATCTCTATCGTTATGATCTACATCAAAGCACACATTTAAATCCAAATTTAAATGTGTGTGAAGTAAAAAAGCGTTTTTTATGGTAATAAACCAATACCATTTAACCCAGCAGCTTCATCAAAACCAAACATTAAGTTCATGTTTTGTACAGCTTGACCTGCAGCACCTTTAACTAAATTATCTTGAGCGACAAGTATGATGAGTTTATTTGGTTGTGGGCGATAAAGAGCTATCCGCAATTCATTTGCTCCACGTACACTCCGTGTTTCAGGAGAGCTATTAGCAGGCATAACATCAACAAAACGCTCAGATTTATAGAAATCTTCATAGAGTGCTTGTAGATCTTCTTGGCTGCCCTGTTCAGTTAAATCAATGTAAATTGTACTTAACATACCGCGAATCATCGGTACTAAGTGTGGAACAAAAATCAAATGATCAAATTGTCCCTTCAAGCCTGAAATATTTTCTAAAGCTTCAACAATTTCAGGGTGATGGCGATGACCTGCGACACCATACGCTTTGAAATTATCAGCATTTTCACTGTATATCATACCTAAACTTGCTTTTCGTCCAGCACCTGAAACACCAGATTTAGCATCAATAATAATGCTTTGAGTATTCACAAGCTTGCTAGAAGATTTTAATAAAGGTGCTAAACCCAATTGAACTGTTGTTGGATAACAACCAGGATTTCCAATCACTTGCGCTTGTTTTATTTTTTCACGATTTAACTCTGTTAAACCATAGACAGATTCTTTTAAAACAGTAGGACAATGATGTTGCATTCCATACCATTTTTCGAATTGGCTTAAATTCTGTAAACGAAAGTCCGCAGCAAGATCAATTACTTTAGTGCCAGCTGTAATTAACTCTTCAGCATGCTGCATCGCAACCCCATGCGGTGTTGCAAAAAATACAATATCACATTGCTTTAAATTTTCTAAGTTTAAATCAGAAAACTCAAGATCCGTATGTCCACGTAAGCTAGGAAACATATCAGCAACAGGTTTCCCTGCTTCTGTTCGAGATGTTAAAACACGTACTTGGGCTTGTGGATGTCTTAATAATAGACGCAATAACTCGACACCTGTATATCCAGTTCCGCCAACAATTCCAACAGAAATCACGTGTTCCACCTCAAACTTTGAATCGTGTAAATAGTATGGCAGTTTGATTGACTTTTAACAATGTATAAACCTATAAGTTATATCGCGTTTTTAACTATAAATTTCAAAGCTTATTGTTTGAATAAAATTTTAAAATTAAATTTTTTATCTCTTAAAATGGCTTATTTGATCATAAAAATAGCTATTCGAGCTAAAACAGTGTAAAAAGGCTTTGACTGTAAAGATTTTACCGCTGGTCAAGAAATACTATTGAATCAGCAATCTATTCGCATAAAATAAAAAGCGATGTGGTTATAATAAATTTCATGGATGTAGAATTTTTGGAGAGCTGGGATGCCTTCTTTGAAATCAAAACAAAGATTAAATCAATTTATCTGTTTAAGTGTCAGCACGCTTTTAGTTAGCACGGCTTTAGTTGGCTGTGGAAGTGGTGAAAGTAAGGCTAAAAATGATAGCACTCCAATTGTGACTGTTCCAAAACCAAAAAACTTTGATATTAAAACCTCACTTGAAATGCGAGATGTTGTAGTTAAAGTGTATGATAATTTCGACAATTCATTAGTTCTTGAACAACAAGTCAGCACAACTTCAAATCTTACTATGACACTTCCAAAGGTTTTAGATACAAGTCATCTATATAGAATCGAAATATCTACAAAACCAAGTTCACTTATTTATAATTTCCTTAAAGGGCAATATCAAAGTGTATCAATTAACTTACATAGTATTGTTAGTGTAGATGTCAGTAATCTTACACAGACAATTTATATCAACCCAAATTCTGAAGCAATTTATCAACGCGCATTAATTCGTTCAGGGCAACTTCCAAATGAGGTTGAAGATCCAACAGGAATTAATGATTTACATGTAAAACTCGCTACACAAGATGTAAATACAGCATTGCTAAATGCTTTCAACAGAATCAATATTCCTAACTTAAACCCTTCATATCAATTAAATATTTTCAGCCCTCAAGATGTAAGCACTGTTGCTGGTACAAACGTTTTTACCAGTGCCTTTTTCAGCTTTGGTTATATACAGCAATGGGCTAATAATTATCCTGACAATCCTTTCACTGAATTTACTAAGAATCTTGCAATTGACCTTAAAGACGGGCAATTAGATGCTAAAAAGGTACGTGGTGACGCTACATCATTTGAATCACTTATCCCTCCTACACCAGATAATGTAGATCCTGAAAAAAATAATTTAGTTGATATTGTTAAACTCCAAGAAAATACTCGCAATCTTTTTGCGAGTGCTCTTAAGGAAGCTACTCTTCAATTAGCGACAAACTTTCAACAAAAAGCCACCAATCCAGATGGTTATATGTTATTAGAACAGAAAGCGTATTCAGGTAATACTCCAACAATCACATCAACCCTAACTTTTAGAGTTCCTGGTGCAGGTGACTACAGAAGAGCAGTCGGCTTTGTAGACACCACGGCAACGTGTAATGGCTCTATATATCCATGTAAACAAGGCATTACTGGAATCAATATTGTCAATCCAAATTTACCTTCTATCGAATATCTGATTGGTCACTATGAAGATTCAGCAAATAATTGTCAGCTAAATATTCGTGCAAATGGTGTACTTGAATTGATCAAGGGGTCTCAAATTTATCGTTCTGTACTTGATGCTGATAGTACTGACAACCTATTACAAGTAGACAAAGCAAACCGTGAGTATTTACTTAATAGTAGCTCTACAGAACCAAATAATACTTCATTAGATTATTCTTTCGTACAGGTTAAAATCAAAGAAAATCAAGTGCAAAGTGCGAGTGCTGGTCTCGATAGCAGAAAAGCACCAGACCAATTACAAACGACTCAGCTTCAATGTAATTTTAGCTAGATATACCACCACGCAGGCAATTGAATATTTTTTAATTGCTTGCGGTTTTCTAAATAGTTCTCATCATATTGAGCAACCGTATTCCAAAAAGCAGCGCTATGATCAAAATGTTTCGTATGTGCTAGTTCGTGAATACATACAGACCGAACAATATGCTCAGGCATTAAAACCAAAGCGGCATTGAGCATGATGTCATGTTTAGCACTACAACTCCCCCAACGTGTCTTCGGTTTACGTATAGAGCATTTTTGAAAAGGTAGCCCAATACTTAAACTTATTTGTTTTAAATATTCAGGCAAAAAGTGTTTCGCATAAGCAATCACTGCTGCTTGTAAAGCTTTCTCAAATTGTTCATTTCTTACAAAAAGACAATGCTGCTCAAAATCAAATTTAAATATTTGTCTTTGTTTTTGTTGAATAAGCTTAAATGTTTCTACGTGATGAAATAATTTTAAATCTTCAGGTATAGCAACTGATTGGCTAAACTTATTTTGCTGATTATTCCATGTCTCAATTAACCATTGTTCAGATTGATTAAGAAATTGCTGAATTTGTCTAGTTGAAGCAAATAGCGGTACAGTTAACCGTATGCCCGATGGCTCAACACGCAAACGCAGATTTCTCGCCCTTGCATGTCGAACAATTTTAATCTCAGGTAACAATGCTTCAGATAAGACTGCTCGCATTACTACGCAGTACGCTCTTCAATACCATTATCTGTCGCAACAATCGCAATACTTGCCGCATTTAAAGCAAAAATTCCGTTTGTTACAACACCAGGAATGTTGTTAATCGTTTTCTCTAATTCAATTGCATTCAAAATGTTTAAATTAAAAACATCTAAAATAACGTTACCGTTATCTGTTACGACACCTTCACGGTAGACAGGATCACCACCTAAGGCAACAATCTTACGTGCAACCGCAGAGCGTGCCATTGGAATAACTTCTACAGGAAGTGGAAAGTCGCGACCCAATTGATCCACCCATTTTGAATCATCAACGATACAAACAAATTTCTTTGCGATTGAAGCAACAATTTTCTCACGGGTCAAAGCTGCGCCGCCACCTTTAATCATATGCATATGACGATCAATCTCATCAGCGCCATCAACATAAGCATCTAATCCACCAACAGAGTTCATGTCTACAACTTCAATACCCAGCTTTTTCAAACGATCAGCTGTTGCATTTGAACTTGCTACGGCAGCTTCTAATTGCAATTCAGGTAATAAATCGATTAGAAAGTTAACGGTACTTCCTGTTCCTACGCCCAAAATGCCGCCTTTCGGCAAATGTTTCAATGCTGCTTTTGCTGCAGCTTGTTTTTTTTCATCTTGGGTTGCATATAGACTCATGACTTCACTCAACTATTTTGACATTTGCTGTAAGAAAACAGCGCAAATGCACAGGGGTTTGCTACAATGTTCACCTATTTTAAACTGTTATAGGGAAGATGAACATGCTGTCTCGTGTGGTACGACAAATTTTACAAGCAACGGTTTATGATGTTGCGATTGAAACACCGCTTGAAGCAGCTCCACGAATTAGTCAAAAAATTAATAATAACATTCGATTTAAACGTGAAGATTTACAACCCGTGTTCTCTTTCAAACTACGTGGTGCCTATAACCGTATTAGTCAATTACCAAAAGACCAACTAGATCGTGGTGTTATTTGCGCCTCAGCAGGTAACCATGCTCAAGGTGTCGCATTATCTGGAAAAAAATTAGGTATTCCAGCCATTATCGTTATGCCAAGCACAACGCCTGACATTAAAGTTCAAGCAGTTAAAAGCCTTGGTGGTCAAGTTGTTCTTCATGGCGATAGCTTTGATGTTGCGAATAAATATGCTAAACAACGTGCCGAAACAGAAGGCTTAGTTTTCATTCCACCTTATGACGATGAACTTGTGATTGCTGGCCAAGGTACAATAGCCAATGAGTTATTGCGTCAATGGCGTGATGTAGAATACGTTTTCGTTGCTGTTGGTGGCGGTGGATTGATTGCTGGTGTCGCTGCTTACTTAGGTGAAGTTGCACCGCATGTAAAAGTTATTGGTGTTGAATATGAAGAGTCAGCATGTCTTAAAGCTGCTCTGGAAACAAATGAACGTGTGATTTTACCTCATGTTGGTTTATTTGCTGATGGCACTGCTGTTGCTCAAATCGGTGAATTACCTTTTGAAATGGTTCGCTTGCGCAAATCTGATAATTCTGGACCTATCGTTGAACCTGATATCATCACCGTAAATACCGATGAAATCTGTGCTGCGATCAAAGATACATTTGATGAAAACCGCAGTATTGTTGAACCGTCTGGTGCAATGGCTTTAGCTGGTATTAAAAAATATGTTGCTGAACATCAATTGACTGGCAAAAACATGGTGTCAATTGTTTGTGGTGCCAACATGAATTTTGATCGTCTCCGTTATATTGCTGAACGTACAGAGTTAGGAGAACGCAAAGAAGCGATCTATGCCGTCACTATCCCAGAGCAAAAAGGAGCATTCCTTCATTTTTGTCGCGCCTTACAAGGTCGAAACATTACTGAGTTTAACTACCGTGCAAGCGATAGTAATCAAGCACAAGTATTTGTTGGCATTAGCTTAAAAGGTGGCGAAACTGAACGCCATGAAATTCATGAAATGCTCAAACAGCAGTATGAAGTGGATGATCTATCTGATGATGAAGTTGCTAAACTTCACATCCGCTACTTAATTGGCGGACATGCAAATATTGAAAATGAACGTTTGTTCCGTGTGGAATTTCCTGAGCGACCTGGCGCACTCTTAACTTTCCTTGAGCGTTTAGGCCCGACACATAACATCACATTATTCCACTATCGCAATCACGGTGCTGCTGAAGGTCGTGTTCTTGTGGGATTACAAGCAACTGATGCAAAACAGAATCCAGATGGTCTTGTAGAGACTTTAGAGCAAATCACATATCCTTATGCTGAGATTAGCGATAACATTGGCTATAAGCGCTTCCTCAAATAAGCAAAAAAAGATAGTGATAAAGCCGACTTTATGTCGGCTTTATATATATTAAATGAGTGTAGAATCTCTTGAAGATTTGACACACAAAATCATTACAAATCGACAAGTTATTCCATTTAAAATAGATAAAAGTATATTTTTATCATTTAGTTAAGGATAGATATGGCACAGTTCGCAGTCATTGGTTTAGGTAGTTTTGGAGCAACTGTCGCATTAGAACTCACCAAACTTCATCATGATGTTATTGGTATTGATACACTAAAAAGAAATGTTGAGAATCTGGCAGATCAAATTACACACGCAGTTATTGCAGATGCGACTGACGAACATGTTTTGGAAGAACTAAATATTCAAAATTGTGATGCGGTCATTGTTGCAATTGGTGAGGATATTGAAGCGAGTATTTTATGTGTATTGAACCTAAAAAGTTTGGGTGTAGAAAAGATATTAGTAAAAGCAAAAACCAAAGCACATCATACAATTTTGTCTCACTTAGATATCACTAAGATTATTCATCCAGAAGAAGATATGGGGGTACGTGTTGCCCAAGCTTTAAATTACCCAATGGTCAGTCGCTATATGTCACTTGATCATGATCACTATATTATTAAAGTCCCTGTGAATGAAAAACTCAATAATGTAAATCTCTCAGGCATCCTTGCCCAAGAACCAAATATTAAATTACTGCTATTGAAACGGAATCAACAAATTCTTTATGAAACAGATACCAACTTTACCTTAAAAACAGGTGACGTCCTGATCTTAGAAGGCTTGCTCAACCATCTTAAAAAACTTTCAGGATGTTTCAGCTAGAATGTCGATGCAAATGAATTCCCAGAAAATTTTTAATCTAAGTCCCCCATCCTTACTTGCGATTGGTTTTTTGAGTTTTATTGTTATTGGAACAGTCTTGCTTAAACTCCCATTTATGCAAAAAGAAGAATTAAGCTGGATGGATGCATTGTTTACCGCTACGTCTGCGGTAACAATTACTGGACTTTCTGTCGTAAACATTAATGATTCGTTTAACCACCTTGGCCAATTTGTGATTTTGCTCCTGATTCAATCTGGTGGCTTGGGATTCATGACATTTGCGATTTTAGCTGCATTAAGTCTTTCACCTAAGGTCGGCTTAAAACAGCAAATGATGGCTCAAGATAGTTTAGGGCAAACCAGCTTATCGAAAGTTACCTTTGTTGCAAAAGGCGTTGTGGCGTATACACTGCTTTTTGAGTTAATTGGGGTCATCATTTTAACAACCGCTTTTACGCCTATTTATGGCTTTGCACGCGGTCTATACTATGCTGTATTTTATAGTGTTTCAGCTTTTAATAATGCTGGATTTTCATTATTTGACAATAGTTTAATGAATTTTCAACACAACTATTTAATCAGTATTACTATTAGCTCACTTTATATATTAGGGGGTATCGGCTTCCTTGTACTGATGGATATAAAACAGCATAAGCGCTGGAGCAAATTAAGTCCGAACAGCAAGTTAATTTTAAGTGCGATCGCAATTCTAAATTTGGTTGCCTTTATATTGGTTTGGATTTTAGAGTCAAATAATCCTTTAACGCTCGGCCCTATGAGCTTTAGTGAGCAAGCTGCAAATGCTTGGTTTCAAGCAACAGTCCCACGCTCATCAGGGTTTAATACAATTGATACTGGAGCGATGAATCACAGCACTGGGCTTCTCACCATGTTATTGATGTTTATTGGTGGTGGATCACTCAGTACAGCTGGGGGTATTAAAGTCGGCACATTCGTTGTTCTATTTTTATGCGTGATTTCTTTCTTGAGACGCAATGAAGAAATACGCATTTTCAACCACTCAATTTCACATGAAACGACATACAAAGCACTTGCCGTCACGGCGATCACAGGAATGTTGGTGTTCTTTGGTTATTTTATTTTATTAGTCTTAGAACCAGAACTCGATGTTTTTGATCTGATGTTTGAGGTCGTTTCAGCGGCATGTACCGTTGGTCTTTCACGTGGTCTTACAGGAGAGCTACATGATGGTAGTTTATTCGTGCTCAGCATATTAATGTTTACTGGACGATTAGGCCCTCTTACGCTTGCCTACTTAATTGCAACACCGAAGAAGAGCCGTTTAAAACATGCAAATGCCAATATTCAGATTGGATAATGCTCTACAGGCTACTCAATGACAATGACCTGCTGACATATACCGTCAGCTTGTCGTTGTCTTTCAAATACTGCTTTATTCATCACATCAAAATGATCACAGAAACTAATTTCATGCTCATCTATTGAGTAGATTAAAGATTGATTTCCTGTACCTTCCAATGTGTCATAAAACACAATAATAAACTTACCCTCTTCAAATGCTTGCTGAATTTCAGCATAAGTTAAGGCAGCTCCAATTGGAATCTGAAGTCGTTTCGCTTCAACAAAAATTTGCTTTTCTTTTTCATCAACATTAGGGTCTGGTGCAGTATAAAAAGAAACCTTAAACCCTAGTTTTTTCAATGCAACAGCCAAAGCAATCGTAAATGTTCCATCAATTTGATCATGACCAGATAATTTAATCAGGTCAGCAATATCAATATGGGTTTGATATTGCTTTAAAATCAACCAAATTGCGAACACGCCACAATTTGCTTCAAGCTGTAATAATGGCTCTGGAATATTTAAACTCATTTAATACCAATTCATTAAGGATACACCCAAGCCAACATAAGTTGCTCGATGATTATAATCAATTAGGCTCTCACCATATCCATCAAATAATTGCAGATGTCCACGTAATTTACCTTTGATTGGAAATGCCCAATCAAACTGTACAGCACCATGAGAACGATCACCGCCTTTAAGGGAATGGCGTAACATCAATGAAAAATCATTATCACCTTTACGATAAAAAGCAGTTAAATCACCACGACCAATATAATCTTTAATATCTGGATTATTATCATCTTTCGCATTTTCCTCAACGCGATACCATGGACGTAACATCAAAGCAAAATTGTCTTTTTCAAAACCTAAGTTGAAAATCACACGGTTCCAGCTACGTGATAACGGGTCAGAACGCCCATTTGATTGATGGTTGAGTGTCACGCCAAGCAAACGAGCATTTAGACCCAAAATTTCGTAATTTGTTCTAAACATCAAGCTTGCTTCAGGCTCGTAATTTGTCTCACGAAATGGGCGTGATTCTTCCGAGTTAAACACCTGCCATCGAGATGACTGAGTATAACCTAACCATAAGTCACCATTGTTTCCAAAAATATTTTCCCATGCTTTTGTCTTCAAGGAAATTTGGAACTTTGCTTCTGTTGACGTTAAATTCTGTTTGTCAGTAACTGTATTATTGGGATTTGGACTGCTAGGAAACTCATTTTTATCACTTGTCCAGAATGCAGGAAGCAAATAAACAGGCTGATAAGCACGAATATTCCATACACCAAGTTTACTTTCTTCTGATAACTCCCAACGGCGATCAAGTAAAGAAACATTAGGATCAAATTTAGGCGCTGCGCCTAATACATGTAAGTCGCTAACCTTTTGAACCACCTTATCTTTCAAAGAAACAGGCTTATTTGTCTCATTCGGCTCAACTACAGGTACAGCTACTGCGACCTCTGGTGCCGCATCTGTTTGCGCTTGTGTTGGAATAATGGTTGGTGCTTTAAAAAGACTGTCATAACACGCTAAACGCTCTGCATTAGAAGCTAAGGCAACACAGGCATCAACAGTTGCTGGACTAGAAGGCGTGGTTGCCTGAGCATTTGCACCAGCCGTAGCAAAAGAACTAAGTATAGTGACTATACTTAGTTCTAAATGACTACGTTCAAATGATTTGAACGCCATATATTTCTCCAGTTTTTCTTTTAATTTACTTGTTGAATATTAAAGCCAAGTTTCTGTAACTCTTCACGCTTCGCAAATGGTGCAACTACTGCCTTCACAGGTGTCTGCTCTAACAAATATTGTGTTGCTACACGTTTTACATCATCTAGGTTAACGTTTAACAAACGTTCACGTAACAATCTACGGAATTTAGGTGTACGTGCATGAAGCAAGGCATAGCAAGCTGTAATTGCCTCACCCGCTGGTGAACCTGGTTTATCCATACTTGCAACTAAACCAAGAATTGCTTCTTCTAGTTGATGAGGTTGCTGCTCAGTATTCAATAACCATTGAATACTTGCTTCAAAATCATTAAATGTTTCGACTAAACGTGGGTCGCGGTAACTATAGAAACGGAATGAACATGCATTTCCATCATAGCTTGCACCGCCGCCATATGCTCCACCTTTTTCACGAATTGCGCTATGTAAGAAGCCATTACGTAAATATGCTGCAAGTACCATTAAAGGTGCGGCGTCTGCATGCGCCACATCAACTGCTTGATATGCTGATGAGCAGAATTGAACATTAGCTTGAATCAACCAAGCTTCATCCTCTGAACTTTCTACACGTTCAACTTGAGTTAAGCTTACAGGTTCTTTGTTAACTTCTAATTTATCCCAAACATTTTGGATTTCTTCAACCAGACGATCAGATTGATGTTCTTCACACACCAGCAAGAACTGTTTAGGCGCTTGTAAAAGCTTTCGATGAATAGCCTGTAATTCGTTAATCAAGGATTGATATGCTGTTTCATCTTGATCAATTTTATTAACTAAATCGCTCAACCAGTTTAATGCACCAAGTCCTGTGTTGTGATAATCACGACGAGCTAAAGTACTCATTTGACGAGAAGCGGCTTGCATTGCATAGCTATGCCCAGAACCTGACAATCGAGACTGCCAACGAGTTTTACGTTGTTGCAATAATTCGATAATACGATCTTTCTCATCAAAGCGTAGTTTTTCAAATGCCAGTTTCAACAATTGAATCGCATCAAATTTTTGAGTAAGCGATTTCGTAGTCAAAGTTAACCAAGCACTGATGCGCTCTTTGTCATCAACTTTACTACGCAAAGATGCGCCCATACCGAGACCACCACTAACCGCAGTTTGGATTTGTTGGAATTCAAGATAATCATATTCGCCAGCACCCACTTCACCCATGAGGATTGAGAGTAAATTGAAATATGGTGATTGAACAATTTCATCAGGAATCTGAATCAAGACCTGTTGGTAATAAATCCCATTAGTACCTGCATGATAAAGATTGAGCGGTGTATCCAAACCGTTACAAATGATTTCTCGTAATTGCCCCTGTACGATCTGTAGATCAGCAGGCACGTCCTCAAGTCCAACTTTTGGCAACAGTTCCAAGTTATCTGGCGTATCTTGACGCTTTTTAAGCGCTTCAGTTTTTTCTTGGATTTCAACTTTTTGTGCATCAGTCAAATGAGCCGTAATTTCAGCCAAACGCGCTTGTTCCTCTTGCTGTTCTTTCACGGACTTGCTTGCATCTGGAACAAGCGTCATTTGTACACGATGTGGATTATCTAACAAATGCGTTTGAATCAAATTAGACAACCACATTGGGTCTTTGAGTTCTTCTTTGACTTGTTCAATTGCAGAATCAACATCCCATACGTGAATCGGGTCATTATGGTGAATTGCACTGCCCAAGCCGTTTAGAATTAGGCTTAGACCATAAGGTGTGCCATCACCATTGATTTCACGTTGATGCAACTCAATTTGGTGAAGAATTGCATCGACAAGATCTGTATCCACAGGTGCAGAAGCAACATCATTTAAAACTTGTAATACACCATTTTTGAAACTTTCAGCGTGTTCAGCATTTGAACCTTGAACACCACAATAGAAAGTCATTTCAAAGTTACTGTCATCAACACCCATGAGTGGGCCCGTTGATTGAGCATAACCACAGGTTTCTAAATAATGACGTAATGGAGAAGCCGAGTTTTCTAACAGAATCCCCTCAACTAAACGCATTCCTAAACGCAGCTTAATATCGCTAGTTTCAGGTAACAACCAAGACATTACATGATAAGTCTTGTCTGTTAAATCTTCGCTATCAACCGCATAGCTTTCAGTCACTTCAACTGGTGCAGTTAAACGTTTTTCAGGCGTTGAATATAAAGTCGTCCCTTTTGAGAATTTATGTAAAGCTAATTTTTCAAATTGCTCTTGAAGGTCATATGCACTTTCATTACCAAAGGTCATGAAAACTGCATTACTCGGGTGGTAATGTGTCTTATAGAACTCAACAAGCTGCTCATAGCTCAAGTCTGGAATATCCTTTGGATCACCACCAGAATTATAATGATAAGTTGTCTCTGGGAATAAATGATGTGCTAGCTGATGGTAAAGTTGATCTGTAGGAGAACTCATTGCTCCTTTCATTTCATTAAAGACCACACCTTTATAAACCGCTTGATCATTTTCCAACTCAATACGAATACCCTCTTGTGCAAAATCCAGCGGATTTAAATTAGCTGCAAATGCTGCATCTAAATACACAGAAAGTAAGTTTTGAAAATCTTTTTTGTTTTGTGTAGCAAATGGATATGCTGTCCAGTCCGCCGCTGTAAATGCATTCATAAATGTATTCAAAGAACGGCGAATCATCAAAAAGAATGGATCACGTACAGGAAATTTTTCAGAACCACAGAGTGCAGTATGCTCTAAAATATGTGCTGTGCCTTTAGAGTCCATAGGTTGTGTTCTGAATGCTACTAAAAATACATTTTCATCATGACTAGTAGCTAAATGATAGTGAACTGCACCAGTAACTTTGTGCTTATATTCTGAAACTTGGATATCAAGTGCTTCTACATGATGTTGACGTAATAGCTGAAACGCAGGATGAATAGTTTGAGTAATGCTTTCAGTAACATCTACAGTCATGTTATCTCCAATTTATCTACATTAAATGATTACAATTTACTTTAGAGAGTCTACCGAAGAATAGATAGAGATATCCATGTAAATTACTATGTTTTTGTAGAAAAATTCATCGACTAAGCAATATGCCAATGCAGAACAACTTCTTAAAATTTACATCACTAAAATTCAAGGTCTAATAATTAATTTTAAATAAAATTGTTGGCTCAACTTAATATCGATTGCCTTTCCGCCTACTTGCTTAAAGCGATTTTTTGACTTTAAACAGTTTCTTTTAAATTTATCAATAAAACCCAAGCCTTCATTTTGCAATAGATGGATAGCGAATCTAAATGAATTAGAACATCAACAATTTGTAATGGTTAATCAAAATCATCTATGTCTTTATCCTAAACTATGCACTTATTGGCTGAATTCTTTTCAACAAACTACTGTAATCTTAAGCATTAGTGTAAACTTTGCATTTTGAATTTTAATGTGATGACAAACATGGCAACTGTTGATCTTTTTGCAATTGGGAATGCACTCATTGACCAAGAATTTAAAGTCTCAAATGAGTTTTTAACACAGGAAGCTTTGCAAAAAGGCACAATGCAGTTGACTGATGGCGAAACTCAAGCGGCGTTATATCAACAGCTTCAAGATAGCCAAACCTATAAAGGTCAAGCAAGCGGTGGTTCAGCAGCAAATACAACGGTTGCGTTTAGTGCTCTAGGTGGTACTGCTTTTTATGGTTGCCGTGTTGGTAATGATGAACTAGGTTCAATTTATCTGAATGGTCTTAATGATGCAGGTATCAAGACAGCGAAACAATCAATCAGCGAAGGTGTTACAGGCACCTGCATGGTTCTAATCAGCCCTGACTCTGAACGTACCATGCATACCTTTCTTGGAATTACAGCTGAGTTATCTGCTGAACAAATTGATTTCGAACCACTAAAAACTGCGAAATGGATTTATATCGAAGGCTACCTGTCTACAAGTGATACTGCACGAGTTGCAGTTAAACAAGCTCGTGAATTAGCAAAGCAACACGGAGTGAAAATTGCACTCTCACTTTCAGATCCAGCAATGGTTCAATACGCTCGCTCAGGCTTAGAAGAATTATTAGATGACGGCGTTGATCTACTTTTCTGTAATGAACAAGAAGCATTGATGTTCACCAATACAGACAATCTTGATGCGGCTATCGAAGCATTAAAAGTGAATAACCAACACATTGTGATTACGCAAGGTGCAAATGGTGCGATGATTATCGATCCATCAAAACAATTCCATGTAGCTGGTCGTCAAGTAGAAGCTGTTGATACTAATGGTGCTGGTGATGCCTTTGCAGGTGCATTCCTTTATGCGATCAATGCAGGTCTCAGCTTGGAGGCTGCTGCGCAACTTGCTATTCTTATTTCAAGTGAAGTCGTAGCACAATTCGGCCCTCGTTTAAGCGTTGAAAACTACGCTAAACTCTTTGAACAATTTAAAGCGACTCAACAGGAATGTGCATAACATGGAAAAGATTTGCATGACTGAGGAAGTGCCTGAACGTGAATCACGCGCATTCGACACGATGAAAGGCTCAACAATCTTTATTACCCAAAAAGATGGTAGCTTTTATGCTTACCAAAATGTTTGTCCGCACTTACAAACGGAACTTGAATACTTAGAAAATCAGTTTCTAGATCAAGATCGTGAGTATATTCAATGTTCTACTCATGGTGCATTGTTCTCTGTTGAAACAGGTGAATGTATCTCAGGGCCTTGTTTGGGTGACTTCCTTGAAAAGGTAAATTTGGAAGTCCACTCTGATGGTGGTATTTATATTGACTAATACCTGAATTATGAATTCTGCTATGACTGAGTTTTTTCTAAATTACTACCTTATGCCATTTCACATGAGCGTAGTTGCTTTGATTTTTCTCAGCATCGCAGAAACAATCGGGATATTCATCGGTTTACGTCCAAGTCATTTAGTCAAAAAACTCACACCTGAATGGCTGCTGAACTCTCCTTTACTAGACGTAAAGTTTTCAAAGTATTTAATTTTTGTTTTCTTACTCATCAATTTTAGTTTTGCTGGATATTTTTTAGAGCTATCTTTCTTCGCATTACAGCACTACTTTATTTCACCTTATTATCTTTTTATTCCAGCATTAATCATTGATATCTTCTTTACCGTATTTATGATCCATTGTCTCGATCAGGTCATTAAGCCAAAGGTAACGCATACACACACTAGCTTAGTAGGTCGTTTAGCTACAATCTCTACAGGCAATGCTCGTCCTGGTTTTTCTGCACAGGCGCGTGTAAGAGATGAGTTTGGTCAACTTTATTATGTACAAGTTGAACCAGAGTTCGGTGAATTAGAGCTACAGTCACAAGTCTTATTGATTAGTCAAAAATCCAACTCTCATTATTTAGCAAAAAAGATTTCACTCTCAAATAAGCTTTTTACAGCAGATTAATTAAATAAGATTAGGCCTTATTAAAGTTCGACATATCCATAACAAGAAAAATTACAAAATGTTACAAATTTACCAGTGTTTTTATTCATTATTTTCCGTAATGCCCTACTTGCTTTCTTTTCAGAAGTTTGAAGCAATTTTCGATAGAGAAATGCATCACATTTTCAACAATAAACTCTAGTAATACACTTGGTTTTATAGTGTTTTCATTACAATTAGTGCTTATTTATGTAACCAAATAGCTAAGCTCATGTAAATATTAATTATTTTATATTCATACTATTTTACTAGGTTTTAATTATATTTAAATAATAATAAATCATAGCTTTTTAATCAGGTTTAAAATTATAAATACAATTGTTTTAATCGGATTTAAAATCTATACCCTATTGTTTTAGTTGGTTAATTATACTTATTTTATAAAAACCAATAAAAACAACATAACATATTGTTTTATATAAACTTAACATATATGAATTATTTTAAATATTCTAAAGGTTTATTTTTAATGAATTTTATTTAATAATGTTTTACATCTTTTTAAAATATGAGGCTAGGTTCCAATGAACACGAGTTCTCAAGATCCAAATCGGCGCTTAATCCGTGAAATAGCAATAATTCTTATTATTAAAGTTGCGATCCTTATGATGATTAAAAACGTCTGGTTTGATGCCCCAACGATTCCAAAAGATTTTAACAATGAAGTTGCCGAGCGTATTGCTGGTGACATGTCCAACAATCAGGAGACACGTTGATGATTTCTGAAAGCGTGGTCGATCTTTCGCGGTTCCAATTTGCAATGACCGCAATGTATCACTTTCTTTTCGTCCCTCTAACATTAGGTCTAGCTTTCATTCTTGCCATCATGGAAACCACATATGTGATTTCAGGCAAAGAAATCTATAAAGACATGACTAAGTTCTGGGGGAAACTCTTTGGGATTAACTTTGCTCTAGGTGTAACCACTGGTTTAACCATGGAATTCCAGTTCGGTACTAACTGGGCATATTATTCTCACTATGTCGGCGATATCTTTGGCGCACCACTTGCCATCGAAGGCCTGATGGCATTCTTCCTAGAATCAACATTTATTGGTTTATTCTTCTTTGGTTGGGATCGCCTTTCTAAAGTTCAACATTTAGGTGTAACGTGGCTCGTTGCAATTGGCTCGAACATGTCCGCTTTATGGATTTTGATCGCCAATGGTTGGATGCAAAACCCTGTCGGTGCAGCATTCAACTTTGAAACCATGCGTATGGAGCTAGTAGACTTTGGTGCGTTGATCTTTAACCCAGTTGCTCAAGTAAAATTCGTACACACGGTTTCAGCAGGTTATGTCACTGGTGCGATTTTCGTACTCGCGATTTCTAGCTACTACTTATTGAAAAAACGCGACTTACCTTTTGCTCGTCGCTCATTCGCAATTGCCGCGATTTTCGGTTTGGCATCTACTCTTTCAGTAATCTTACTGGGCGATGAATCTGGTTATGAATTAGGTGACGTTCAGAAAACTAAACTTGCTGCGATTGAAGCAGAATGGCATACAGAACCAGCCCCTGCTGCATTCACTCTATTTGGTGTTCCGAATCAAGCAGAAATGCGAACTGACTACGCAATTAAGATTCCTTATGTTATGGGTATTATTGCGACACGCTCTACTGACAAACAAGTAACAGGTCTAAAAGACCTTATGAAAGAGCATGAAGTGCGTATTCGCAACGGTATGGTGGCTTATAGCGAGTTAGAAAAGCTTCGTGCTGGCGACCGCTCTCCTGACTTACTTGCTTCATTTGAACAGAACCAAAAAGACTTAGGTTATGGTCTGTTATTGAAAAAATATACCCCGAATGTTGTTGATGCGACTGAAGAACACATCCAAGCTGCAACTAAAGATACTATTCCAAACGTTGCTGCACTATTCTTCTCTTTCCGTGCGATGGTTGCTTCAGGTTTCTTAATGCTATTACTGTTTGTTCTCGCTACATGGTCTGTCGCTAAACGTAATGCAGAAAACAAACCTTGGTTATTAAAGTTCGCTTTATTTGCTTTACCACTTCCATGGATTGCTGCACAAACAGGCTGGTACGTTGCTGAAGGTGGTCGTCAACCTTGGTCAATTGGTGAAATTTTACCAACACACTTATCTGCTTCAAGTGTAAGTACAGGTGATGTGTGGGGTTCGATTATTGCACTCGCTGCGTTCTATACCGTACTTCTCATTATCGAAATGTACTTAATGATCAAGTTCGCTCGTTTAGGACCAAGTTCATTGCATACAGGTAAATACCACTTTGAGAAATTAGAAGCTAAAGCTGGGGAGGCTCAGTCATGATCGAATATGAACTCCTAAAAATTATTTGGTGGGTTTTAGTAGGTGTACTACTGATTGGCTTCGCGCTCACCGATGGTTTCGATATGGGCTCTATGGCACTCATGCCATTTGTCGGTAAAACTGACTCAGAACGTCGTGCTGCAATCAATACGATTGCACCACACTGGGATGGTAACCAAGTTTGGTTCATTACTGCGGGTGGTGCTTTATTTGCCGCATGGCCAATGGTTTATGCCGTTGCCTTCTCTGGAATGTACTGGGCGCTGCTCTTAGTCTTGTTTGCCCTATTCTTACGGCCCGTCGGTTTCGACTACCGTTCCAAGTTAGAAAATACACAATGGCGTAATTCTTGGGACTGGGGGCTTTGCGTTGGTGGTGCTGTACCTGCATTAGTATTCGGCGTTGCTTTCGGTAATTTATTCTTAGGCGTGCCATTTACTTTAGATGAAACACTACGTTCACAATATACAGGTAGCTTTTTTGCCCTACTAAATCCATTTGCATTGATTTGCGGTATTGTGAGCTTATCGATGCTATGTGCTCATGGTGGCGCTTGGTTAATGCTCCGTACAGATGGTGATTTACATAATCGTTCTGCTAAAGCGACACAGATTATGGCAATTGTATTCCTCGTATGTTTCTTAGCTGCAGGTGCTTGGTTATTCTTCGGCAATATCAATGGTTATAGCTATGCAACTGCTGTAAATACCAATGCTGCGTTAAACCCACTTGCTAAAGATGTTGTGACAAATGCAAATCATGGTTGGATGAATAACTACTCAACTTATCCAATCACAATGGCTGCCCCAATCATTGCTATCTTCGGTGCATTATTAGTGATTATCAGTGCAGCTAAACACAAAGCTGCTATGAGCTTCACAGGTACGAGTTTAATGGTGGTTGGTGCAATCTTAACTGCTGGTTTTGCATTGTTCCCATTCCTATTACCTTCAAGCATTGATCCTACATCAAGCTTGACTATGTGGGATGCTGTTTCAAGTCACAAAACACTTGGTGTAATGGCTGTTGCTGCATGTATTTTCGTTCCTCTCATTTTGATCTATACCTCTTGGTCTTATTACAAAATGTGGGGTGTTATTACAAACAAACATATTCAAGAAAATTCACATAGTTTGTACTAATGAGGAGATGTGAAATGTGGTATTTTGCATGGATTCTAGGCATTTTGATGGCATGTTTTGCTGGTGTACTTAGTGCACTCTATATCGAACATCATCAAAATTTAGATGAGGAATAATAAAATGGCTGAAGCAATGACAACACCGAAGAATAGTAAAGCTCAAGTGCTTGCAATGACCGTTTCGTTTTTGTTGGCATTGCCACTTGCTGCTATTTTATTGGTACATCCTTCGTTAATGCTTGATGCTAATGGACACTATAATCACAGCCTGTTAATGCTTGTGATGATCGGTATCTCTGGTGGCTTCATTCACGGCGTTGGATTTATACCAAGATTCTGGTTATGGAAATGGTTATTTAGCCCTTATGTTGCATGGCCTTTAATGTTTTTAGGTTACTACATTTGGTTGGGTAATTAATTTTCAACTCCAAACAAAAGAGGAAGCAAATTGCTTCCTCTTTTTTATTTTAGTATTTAAAGGTAATAGAACCCATATAAGTTCTTGGATCACCATAGGTATTTGCCCAAGTATTGGTGCGATATTTTTTGTCCGTTAAATTATCAACATTGAACCCTAAAGCTACGTTCTCGTTTAAATTATATCGAGCCATTAGATCAACCAAAGCAAATGATTTCTGACGATAAGCCTCATAATTCAAACCTGTCTTCGATTTATCATAGAATTCACTTTGCCAGTTCACACCACCACCCACAGTCAACTTATTGTCCAAGATTGGAAGATTGTATGTCGTAAACAGCTTAAACTGTTGCTTTGGAATATCAGTGTTGATTCTTTCGCCTTTATTTTTAGTTTCAGCTAGCGTATACCCAGCTTGAATGCTCCAGTTTGGCAAAATTTGGCCAGCAATTTCGATTTCATAACCTTTTGTTGTCGCACCCTTATTACTTCTGTAATAGGTATCACCTACTTTTGCCCAGTTATTTTTAACAGCATTATCTTCAGCAACATATTTTCCTGCTGATTCAGCGACATTATCCATTTTGGCTTGGAAATAAGCTGCACTAATATTTAAGCGATTGTCATAAAAAGAGGATTTTAGACCCGCCTCATAATTATCTCCTTCTTGTGGATCTAAGAAGTTATATGAGTAGTCGCGGTTATCCTGAGGTAGAAAAATATTTGTATAACTTGCATAAGCAGTCAGATTTGGCGTTAAGTCAAAGGTTATACCTGCATATGGAGTAACCTTATTAGATTCATCAATTTTTGAATCCTGAACAGTGTTACGAACAGAATTGGTTGAATGTGTTTTTAAATCATAATTTGAAAGACGTGTACCCAAGATTACATGTAATGGATCAAGTGGATTTAATCGTGTAGCAAAATAAAAACCTGATTGCTCATAATCTTTATTGCTTACGCCTACGACTGTGCGTGCAGTCGCAGGTAATGCAACATTTCCATTCCATTGATTTAAATCTATTACTTTTTGTGCATTATATCCTTGGTAAGCATCATTATAACTTTTTATCTTTTGATAACTTGCGCCCATCATGAGCTCATGCTCACGACCGAAAAGTCGATATGGACCATCTATAGAAATATCTAAGCTATGTTCTTCAGGTGCAAAGTCATTTTGTGATGCTGCTAAAGAAGCGGTCATATTAGTATAATCAGCTTGGGCAACACCAATCACACCATACAGTGACTCAATATCTTGTTTGGTATAGTTATAATTTGCTTGTAGATTCCAACGATTTAAGAATTGATGCTTCAATTGCGTAAAGAAATTCAATGTATCTACTTGGCTATATGCCCATTTTGCACTCGCGTTAAATTCACGATCAAATGGCATAATTGTACCGTCTTGACCATACATATCTAGGCCATGTACACCTTGTCCATTTAATCTTGCACGACTGAGCATCGTACCAACAGCAATGGATGTATTCTCCGCTAAATCAGCATCTATGACACCATATAGAGTCGCATCACGCTGATCCCCCCAATCTCGCCATGAATCGCTCTGACCATAAGCAGCGATCAATCGCCCACGTACGTCGCCAGATTCATTCAGCGCCCCTTGTACATCAAAACTTGACCGAATGGTTTGATTTGAACCACCTGCAATGGACAGAGTTGCTTTTGGTTCAACACTCGTAGCATGTTTTCTATTGAGTGAAACACTCGCACTTGGATAACCAGCGCCATTTGTTAATCCTGTTGCACCTTTAACAACCGTAATATTGTCATAAATAATTGGATTTAAATTGCTTAAAGATGAGCCATTTTTCCCACTGGTAGCTGGTGATGTCATAACACCATCAATTTGATAATTAAGAATTTGGTTACCGCGAGAATAATAAAACGTATATTCCCCGCCATTGCCTACAGCACCCTGAGCCCCGAAACGTCGAACATACACCCCAGGCGTTTGATCCAATACTTCTTCGACTGTATTTAAATTTTGATCTTGGATTCGTTGTTCGGTGATCACACTAATCGTCTGTGGTGTTTCTTTGAGTGATAAATCTAATTTAGTTGCTGATTTTGATTTTGCTACCGTATATGAAGGTGACGCATGTTCAGCAGTTAAATGGATTGTTGGAAGTTCATTTGTATCAGGCTTATCCTCTATTTGTTCAACTGCATTCGCTACATTAGCTGCACTTCCTATGAGAACCATAATAATTGATATATACAAATTGCTATGTTTCATGAATACCCCTTCAGTATAAGCAACATTTGTTTACATTCTACACAAATGATAACGATTATCAATATTAATAGCATTTAAAAATACAGAATTTACTACTTATGTCTGATTAGGGCTTTAATTTATATTAATTTTAAATAATAATTATTATCATTATATTTTACAAATTTATTGCTATGCTATTAAAAAATATAGGTATCATTATTTCCGTTCTTTCTTGCTTGGGACTTTATCTCACCCATAGCAATCAAAAAATTTTGCAAAAACCACTATCGCGGACAACTCAGTTCTCCGCATTAGCAGGTATGATTTTTAGCTTAATTATTTTGGTTTATTCACTACCGTTGTTGGTAGCCATATTAATTTGGCTGTCTGTGGCAACTCTAGTTTGGTCATTTACCCCATTTATTCCCCTCATCATGAGGTTGAACAAATGAATATAGTTAAACAAAAAATTCAGCCAGATTGGTGGTTAAAAACATTTGCAGGTGCTGTGCTAGGTTTCATTTTCTCATTAGCCGCTGGTTCTCTTATTCTGATTTTGTCAAAAGCTTATATTGATTCCGCACTAGCTCCACAATTAGGAATGTGGTCAATTCCATGGATCTGGCTGTTTGTATTCTTCCTTGCGTATTTCATTCCTAAAGGCTGGCAAAGCCTGTTTATTTTTAGCATTGCGAACGTGGTCGCTTACACGTTGTTATTTAGTTTAAGGGGCTAAAATGAAAATCCGCGCAGATATTATTAAAACAGGCAAAAATCTACATACTTGGGTCGGCATCACAGCTGGGATTCTTTTGTTCATTTGCTTCTTCGCTGGTGGATTGACGATGTTTCAACATCAACTCAGTCAATGGGCGACACCACCTCAGCAAAAATTAGCTGCCATTGAGCCAAAGAATTACAACCTACTGATTGAACAAGTTCAAACCAAATACCCTGAAACATTAAAAGCATTTACCTTAAGTTTTAACTCACCTGAAGGCCATAATGCACCAATCCAATGGGAAGCAAAACATGATGAAGATGATCATCATGGAATCAATATTGCACAAACTAGAATGATGGCGACACTTGATTCACAAGGAAATCTGATTGCTAAAGAAGAAAATATTTCAAAATTAGGCTGGTTAATCGAACAATTGCATGAAACTGCTGGTATTCCCGGCATGATCGGACATCACACCGCAGGTGTCATGGTAATGGGTATTGTTGCCGTTTTATATTTTCTCGCAATTATGTCAGGATTAATTGTGCTCTTACCAACTCTGGTCAAAGATTATTTCGCCGTAAGAGAAGGTAAAAATAAAAAGCGCTTTTGGTTAGATACACACAATGTCGTAGGTATCACTAGCTTACCCTTTCATATCATAATTAGTGTCACAGTGGTTGTTTTTGCTTTCCATGATATTTTTTATGGTGCACTTACACAGCTTGTATCAAAGGACAAACCGTTATTTGAGCGACCTCCACTAGTCAAAATAGTTGAACCAATTGCACCACTAGACATAAATAAGATTTATCTAAATATTCAAAAAGCAGCACCTGATTATCGCATTGATGGCATTCGATTTAATCAGCTTGATCATCCTCAAAGAGCCTCAGCATTTGTCTCTTTGTACCATCCTGATCGTATGCTACGGGGCGATAACTTTGATTATATGTCTTTTAACCCATATCAAAATGCACCTTATCCAACTAAAACATTATCCACTGAAGAAAATGCTGCTACCTCTCTGATTCGTTCAATGTTTGCCTTACATTTTGGTAATTATGGTGGTGAGCCAATCCGTTGGATTTATCTAATTTTTGGTTTAGGTGGCGCTTATCTGTTCTATTCAGGCAATATTTTGTGGATTGAAACACGGTTACGTAAGCAGAAGAATCCAAACCTACCTGTACCTAGCCAGCGCAAGGATGTGATGTTTATTGCAAACCTTAGCATTGGCGCCTGTCTGGGATGTATGCTGGGTATCTTTGCCAGTATGCTTATAGGACGTTGGGGTTACATCATTCCAGTGCAATTACAAAGTCATAACCATGTGTTTATGTATAGCTACTACTCTGTCTTTATAGCTTGTATTTTATACAGTTTTATCATAGGTACAGCGAAGGTCCTACCAAGATTATTGTTATCAATTGCAATAATTTTGTTGTTACTTCCTACTACCTCATTGCTTGCTTATATCTTTCCTATTCAGAGTCTTTGGCATTCGACAGGCAATTTAATATGGATTGATGTGGTGGCAATTTTATTTGGACTAGTATTCCTACGTTTCTATCAACAAGCAAATCATCGAGCAAAAACAGCACCGATAGGTTCTATTTGGTCTACGCAAGTTTTGAAGAATGATTCGAAAATAGTTGAAAACTAATTTTTAGTTAACACCATGATCTATGTTGGAAGATCATGGTGTTTCTTATCATTAAATTGCTTTTCTCATTTCAATAAGCTGAATTGGCACTAATGGCTGCCCTACTTCTGCCTCTATCGGATAAGCTTCTATACGATCTGTTCTGCAATATCCACGGCGCTCATAAAATGAAATCAATTCAACTCTCACATCTAATACATACATAATGAATTGAGACGCATCAGGATGATGATTAGGAACATAATTTTCTACAAATCCAAGCATTTCACGCCCATAACCTGAATTTTGAACCTTTGGATCAATGGCAAAAGTTCCTATTTCAACCGTATCTTGATTAAAAGTTAAACCAATACACCCCACCATCAAACCTTGTTCATTCTCACCAATTAACAACTGAAAATTCTCTTGTTCCAAATCTCTTTCTAATTGCTGAATAGTAATTCTATTTCCTTGAACAAAAGATTTCTCAGTAGTCCAACTTCGACTCAATTGATCTCTATAGGCTGAATTGATCAGTTTGGTTAATTGCTCAATGTCGTCTGTAAGCGCTTTTCTAATATTTAAAGGCATTTTTAGAATTTTAAACACAATAAAAAACCGATGATAACATCGGTTCTTGTATAACTTTAAAAGAATTAGTTCTTAAATAAACTAGTTCGTTTGACCTGCCAACCAAGCCATAAACTTTTGACGCTCAGCTTTAGAAGCCTTCTGCCATAAATCTACCAGTTGTTGATCTGTTGTTTTAGCAGTACCAGCTACTGCTGCTGTTGTCACGACAACAGGTGCCGCAGCTTGCGCATTAGCAGCATAAACTGGCGCTGGTTGGTTGACTGTGTTGTTCTTATTTTTTTGCGTCAAATCAAGCGTACGGCTTAAGAAATTGCCACCAGAGAACCAAGGTTGTGCTTCATTATTCGCACCTGTTTGCTGAACTACGAGTTTATTATTTTGATCGTATAACCCAACCGTTGGTTGATCAGCATATTTTTTGGCAGCATCAAAGCTTTTTGGAGCGCCAACTAATGCTAAACGGTATGATGAATTGTCTTGTAAATTTGGTGCTTGAATTGTAACGACACCTGATTTTACGATGTCATGCTCACCATTCAAATGCTCAAAATATTCACGATAGCGAACATTTACAGTTAGATTACCTGGATCTACTTGGTAGTTATTCTTCTTAGATGGAATCAATCCATTATTTACTTCTTGACCATTTACAGCAAGAATCACGATCTCTTCAGGTGCAGTGATTGTAACTGCTGAAAAAACTGAACTACTTAATAATAACCCGAAAGCAGCAACACCAACTCTTAAAGACATTAGACTCTTCTCGATATAAACATTTATGAAATCGTATGCACTATGCAATGCGATTGTGACTATTTTATGACAATAAACCAAACTGTCTATTCTATCAATTCGGCTTTTTTAAGATATATACATTATTTTTAATGATATACACCATCATTCTTTAGGCGAATATTTCTATTTAATGACATAAAAAAAAGAGCACGTTAACGTGCTCTTTTTAGGTACATATAAAACTTAGTTAAAAGTTTTAAAGCGTGCAGCATCATCCATATAAGTTTTTTCACCAGCAGCGGCTTCAATAGAACCAAATACAAGCTGTGCACGTAATTTCCAGTTTGCTGGGATATCAAAAGTTTGTGCAACTTCTTCATCAATAATTGGATTGTAGTGTTGTAATGAAGCACCCACACCAATTTCAGATAAAGCTGTCCAAGTCGCAAACTGAGCGATTGCACTTGAATGTTCAGACCATACTGGGAAATTGTCAGCATAAAGAGCAAACTGTTCTTGTAAGCCTTTTACAACATCTTGATCTTCATAAAATAATGCTGTACCAAAGCCAGCTGCAAAGCTATCAATTTTTGCATTTGTACCTTCAAAAGCTTCAGCTGGTACGATTTTACGTAGAGTTTCGCGGACAATATTCCAGAATGTTGTATGAGACTCACCATATAACGTCACAACGCGTGAAGTTTGTGAGTTAAATGAAGACGGGCTTTGCTTAACAGCTTCACGAATCGTCTCTTCAATTGTAGTTTGATCAACTGAAAGATTTTTACCAATTGCATAGATAGTACGACGTGATTTAATGCTATTTAAGAAGTTACTCATGTTGTTATGCCTCTTGTACCCTTCGGGTGTTATCTTGGATTGAATGTAGTGTATAACGGTACATTTTTTTGTTATAGCCTAAAAAACATGACAGATCGTTTTATTTTTGCAACGGTGAAATTTTATTATTAATAAAAAAACTCCACACGAGGTGGAGTCTATCCTAACCACAAATAATTACTTATCTGTTTCAAATAATGCTGCGACAAATGATTTTGCTGAGAAAGGACGTAAATCATCAATTTTCTCACCTACACCAATATAGCGAATTGGCACGTGAGTACGACTTGCGATATTAAATAGCACGCCACCTTTTGCCGTACCATCTAATTTAGTAATGGTAATACCAGTTAAACCAACCGCTTCATCAAACAGTTGAACTTGGTTAATTGCATTTTGACCTGTACCAGCATCAACGATTAACATAATTTCATGCGGTGCAGTTGCATCAATTTTTTGCATCACACGTTTAACTTTTTTCAACTCTTCCATCAAGTTAGACTTGTTTTGCAAACGCCCTGCAGTATCTGCAATTAAGACATCAATGCCTTTGGCACGCGCACTTTCAAAAGCATCAAAAATGACTGATGCGCTATCTGCACCATGACCTTGTGCAACTACTGGGATGTCATTTCGCTCGCCCCAAATTTGCAATTGCTCAGTTGCTGCTGCACGGAAAGTATCACCCGCAGCCAACATGACTTTCTTACCTTCACCTTGTAAACGCTTTGCAAGCTTACCAATGGTTGTCGTTTTACCAACACCATTTACGCCAACCATAAGAATCACATAAGGTGATTTATTTGGATCAATATGCAAAGGTTTTACACGTGGAGCTAGTAAAGCCACAAGCTCTTCCTGCAATGCTTTATACAGTGCATGTGAATAGATCAAGTCACCACGTGCCGTTCTTTCTGTAAGATTTGCAATGATTGTTTTGGTTGCATCTACACCAATGTCAGCAACAAGAAGTTGTTCTTCAACTTCCTCTAACAACTCATCATCAATCTCTTTGCCGCCAATTAAGATATTGACCATACCATCCGTAAAACTACGACGTGTTTTGGTCAAGCCATCTTTCATACGACCAAAGAAGCCTGATTTTGCTTCTTCTTGAACTGCTGGACTAGAAACATCTTCAACAGCAGCAATTGGTGCTTCTACTGGAGTTTGCTGCTGTACAGGTTCAACAATCGGCACATCAACAGCAGGTAAACTTGGTAACGTAACATCATCATCACCGATGTCAGCATCTATCAAGAATTTGTTTTGCATATTCGATTGCTGTTGCATGTCGATTCCTTGAGAAAAAAGCAGCTTTTTAAATGTGGGCGAGTTTAGCACAAATTGATTTCTTTTACCCGATACGGGCAACCCATTCATTTCTAAATAAAAATGAATTGATTAAAACTCATTCATCATCTTGTGCCATTGCAGGATATTGCTTAATTCGATTTGATTCGAACTGATAAGCATTTAAAAGTTTCAAATATTCTACACGGCGAATTTGATCATGTTTCAGTATTGATTCTGCCATATCTTGAGTTTTCGGATGGCTCGCTTGTTGAGAATATTGAATGACTTTTTGATATTGAAGTTGGTTAATCGGACGTAAAAGTGCACTGTATGCAAGTATGAAAATCGCAGCAATAACAATAGATACCAAAATATTATTAAATTGATCTATTTTGGTTCCAAATTTTGACTGTAAAAGTTTATGTTTAGAAAGTATCGACAGCATAACCTACCTCAGAATTATCTGTAGTTTATGTGTCATACGCATTTTCAACAAGCCCTACATTCAACAAGTCACGATTTCGCAACTCATTGAACGTAGTAAAGTTCAGATAGGCTAGCTCATTAAACTGCGAACAAATGCAAAATAGAGAATGAAGGCAATGATCACCAGACTGATAAAAATAGCAAACATTCCTACCCCACTTTCTGCATCAGCAGGATGTAAATCATCATCATCGGCAATACTTCTTAGTTCACCATCATAGATTTGATAAAAGCGATCTTTTTCAGCAGGACTTAAATGACTTGCAAAATCATAAACACGTTTACGCTGAGCTAAGCAGTAATCACCTAAATGAATTTCCTGATGAAATATAGCTTCATCAAGCAGTTTTCGATGATGATCTGCAAGTTCGATAATTTGGCTTTCTAATGGCGGCACATCCAAGTTTACACCATCAATTACATTTGACATGTTATTCTCCTTTTCTATTATTCTCATATTGATTCTACTTAAAATTATTTCCCGCAAATGTTTAATCGTGTAAGCTTTTATTTACGAAATGACACCCAAAATATTTGACAATTCAATCATTATTGTCATAATACTTTAACAATTCAAAGTTAAAGTAGCTTAAATTCAAAGTAAAGTATCTTTGAATAGAAATTGCGGTAATCATAATTAAAATAAGGAGTTATATATGATTCAACATTTTACTAACCATGAATTAGAGCATGTATATGCTAATGCGGTAAATACAATTCAGTCGCAAAAAAACTTCCAAGATGCAGTGAAAGAGCTTGAAGAAGTAGCAAAAGCAGGTCACGGTAAAGCGGCATTATTTTTAGCAGAGTTGTATTATCAAGGCTTCCGTGTAGAACGTGATTCCCTGAAAGCACAGTATTGGCAGAAGATGGCAACCTTACAAGCATAAAGAAACGTCACTTAGGTGGCGTTTTTTAATACCTTCTTTCATCCCCTATCATCTTACTCGCACTGCGCCAAAGCTTAGTTGCTTTGACTTGCTCAGGTGGCATTTTTAATATCTTACATTTTATAAATATAATTCTTCTTAGCATCGGTTTAATGCTACAGAGCTTATTAGAGTTCTAAATGCCAAGGCATCCTTAGATGCAGATTTATTCACTAATTATACAAAGTAGCTAGAAGCCCTTGCACGATGGAGAGTTTTAACAATTTTCTATGTATTAGTTTTTTGATTTCCTTGATCAACAAAACACCCCCTTTTAAATCAAAGTCGCAATTTATGTTATTAATGGTGATGCAAGTCTTAATTTTCTTATAAACAAGAATATTTGCTTACGATTTACATGAACTGTTTAAACATAAATGCCATCTAGATTTCTTATAATAAAACATAAGTTTGAATACTATTAGTTTAATAACATGTATCGGTTTAACCATTTTCAACCAGTCTCTAAAGAGTTGATGATTAAAATTTCAATTCTAAAAACAATGATGTATTGCGGTGTTCTTTGGGGATTATATCATCAGGGTTGGGCAATCAAGTCTGATCAAGATGGTCCAGTTTTCCCATTTTGGCTAAATGGCGTTCAAGCACATCGTTATGCAAAATCGCATTGGAAGCATTACAAACCACGGAAAATCACCCCGAAAGATTTCCATGAATCTCTTTTACCGACACTTACTCGTTTGCAAGTAGAGCCTGCTCTTTTCAATTCATCACATCGTAAATTTAAGCTTTCAACCCAACAAATGCAGCATTTCTTTTTTATGCATGATGCAGCAGTTATGCCTGCCTAAGTGCGACAACGTACAATGATGACTTTTTAAGCATTTATGAGAAAAAGTTATCATTGTAAGTAAATTAGGGCTTTGCAATTAAAAAAAATACCGTTAAGTTAAATGAAAATGACAATACAACACAGGTGGATAAACAATGACAATCGTTGCTCAAGTCATCAAGAATAAAGCAGTACAATCAATTTTTACAATCTCACCAAATGCGACTGTACTTGAAGCAATTAAAATTATGGCAGAGAAAGGTGTTGGTGCATTAGTCGTTGCAGAAGATGAAAAAGTCATCGGAATTTTTTCAGAACGTGACTATACACGTAAGATCGCATTGATGGAGCGTTCATCAAACAACACCCCTGTTTCAGACATTATGACTTCTAAAGTTATTTCAGTTGGGCTGAATCATACTGTAGAAGAATGTTTACAACTTATGACTGATCGTCATTTACGTCATTTACCTGTTTTAGAACAAGAGAAACTTGTAGGCTTTATTTCGATTGGCGATCTCGTTAAAGCAGCAATGGATGATCAACGCATTTTAATTGAGCAACTTCAGCAGTACATCTCAGGATAATAAACAATAAAAAAGGGCAATTAATTGCCCTTTTTATTTGTCGAATTAAGCTTCTAAAAAATTCTTAATTGCAGGAACAAGACGTTTCAACAATTCATCTGCTTGATCTTGAGTCATATTTAATGGTGGAAGCAAACGCACTACAGAACCTGCTGTAACATTCACAATTAACTGATACTCATCACGTGCGATCGCTACAAGCTCAGGGCAATCTTTCGGTAATTGAATACCGATCATCATGCCGAAACCACGTACTTGTACATTATGCTCTGCTAATTCTGCCTTGAGCTGCTCAACAATATAAGTACCAACTGTAGCTGCATTTTCAACAGCATTTTCTTTCTGTAGCGTATCAATCACTGTATAGACTACGCGAGAGCCCAATACTGTACCGCCATATGTTGAACCATGGCTTCCAGCGCCTAGTAAACCAACAGCTTTACCTTGAGTCATCACCGCACCAATTGGAAAGCCATTCCCTAGACCTTTTGCTGTTGTCATTACATCAGGCACAATATTGGTATGTTGGTAAGCAAAGTATTTACCTGTACGACCATTCCCAGTTTGAATTTCATCGAGCATCATCAACCAATTATGTTGATTACATAAGGCACGCACGTCTTCCAAATAGCTAAAGCCTTGTGGTGCTGTATTCACACCACCTTCACCTTGAATCGGTTCGATCAGAATAGCAACGATATCTGGATGGTGGATTGCAGCTTCTTGAATCGCTTCCACATCACCAAATGGAACACGAATAAAACCTTCAACTAATGGTGCAAAACCTTCTTGAACTTTCTTATTCCCAGTCGCAGATAAAGTCGCTAAAGTACGACCATGAAATGATTGCTCAGCAACTAGAATTTTAGGATTGCTAATCCCTTGCTTAGCACCAAACTTACGTGCAATTTTAATCGCACCCTCATTTGATTCTGCACCACTATTTGAGAAGAAAATTTCTTCCATACCAGAAACTTCAGCAAGTTTTTGAGCCGCAGCGGTTTGCCAAGGGATTTCAAATAAATTACTAGTATGAATTAATGTTGCAGCTTGCTCAGCAATTGCTTCCGCAATCACTGGGTGAGCATGACCTAAACCACATACAGCAATACCTGTTAAAGCATCTAAGTACTCAGTTCCATCTGCTGTATATAAGTAAGCCCCTCGTCCTCGTACAAAGCTGATCGCTTGGCGACCATAAGTAGCCATAAGATGTGATGGTTGATCAGGTAGTACAGGAGCAAGAGTGATATTAGTCATAACAAACTCAATCTATCGTTAGTTGTAGTGGAAAAAGTTATATAAGCAAAAACTTGACTAGATTGAAAGCTTAAACTCACATTTATACAAGAAAAATCTTTATCAATAGCCCCAAGTGATTTTTTCGGTATATAATTTACGGAGATTAGTTGAGGATCTATCTATGACGGAACAAGCGCGTGATACAGTAGCGTTAATTCGTGATCAAATTGCGAAACACCCTGTTTTACTTTACATGAAAGGCACTCCACAATTCCCGCAATGTGGTTTTTCTGCTCGTGCAGTAGAAGCACTTAGCCAAATTGGTCGCCCATTTGCCTATGTAAATATCTTGGAAAATCAAGATATTCGTGCAACTTTACCTCAAATTGCGAACTGGCCTACTTTCCCACAATTATGGGTAAACGGTGAGTTAATTGGTGGTAGCGATATCATGCTCGAAATGTTCCAAAATGGTGAGTTAAAACCATTAGTTGAACAATACAGCCCTGCACCTGAAGCATAAGCTGTAAACATAGAAAGCCAATCAAATGATTGGCTTTTTTTATTTTTGGCTTTCTAGTTTTTACTAAATCCAACATATCTGTACATTCCCTCTACCCCCAAATCAGCTTTGAAAATTTGCATATCAGGATAGTTTGCTTGGCTAACACAAGCAAAAACATTCATATTAGGATCTTCATGTATCTCATCGACAGATTGAGATAAAACCTCTTCAAAACGATCTGCAATAAATTCAAAACCCAAATCCATTGCCATAAACAAAGTATGCTCACATGGCTGAATGTATTGTTCTTGGTTCCAGTCTAATACAGCATGATGACAATATGGACATAGAATATTTACAGTTGCATCTGCAACCTCAATGAGTTGGAAAGACATAGCATTTCATCAAAAAAATTTCTGCCATTATAGAAGTATTTTACCAATACAAAAAATATCGAATAAGCTCTTATTTTTGCAACGATAAATATATAAAATAGATAATGTTGCAGAAATGGAATTGAATAATGTTGACGGATTTAGATGATTTTTATTGTTTTGCGCTCGTTGTTGAGCATGGTGGTTTCAGTGCAGCTGAACGAGCAACAGATATTCCAAAATCTAAATTAAGCCGCAGAGTTTATAATCTTGAAGAACAACTCGGTGTTCGTCTGATCCAACGAAGTTCACGTCATTTTGCTGTGACTGATATTGGTATGGATGTTTATCGTCATGCGCAAGTGATGATGAATGCAGCTCAGGCAGCCCATGACGTAGTCAACCACTTAAGTAGTGAACCTCGCGGTGTGATCAAAGTTAGCGTACCCGTCGATATTGCTCAAAACCAAATGGCAAAAATATTGCCAGCATTCCTTAAAAAATATCCTGAAGTTCGCGTTCAGATGATGGTCAGTAATCGTCGTGTTGATGTCATCAACGAAGGAATTGATCTCGCTTTACGCGTTCGATCGAAATTAGACGACGATCCAAATCTTGTTTTAAGACAATTTGAAGCAATCGAACAGCGCCTCTTCGCAAGTCAAGCGTATTTAAATGAGTTTGGTCATTTGTCTACACCAGAACAACTAAGTGAACATCGCATCATTAGCATGGCAGAAGAGCATTTAGATCAAAACTTCTTACTCACAGGTCCTGATCATCAACAAAAGAAAATTAAAGTTAATCCCGTTATCATGGGGTCAAACTTATTAATGCTTGCAGAATTGGCCAGTCAAAATTGTGGTATTGCCCTACTTCCAGACAGTATTGCTCAAGACTTCATTAAAACAGGTCAACTGGTTAAGGTTCTACCTGAATGGACTGCGCCACATGGTATTTTCCATGCTGTCTATCCATCACGACGTGGCTTATTACCTGCAGTTCGTGTATTTATTGATTATCTTGTCGAACAACTGACATTGTGCTCTACCAAAAAAAGGCCCGATTGATATCGAGCCTTTCGTTTTTTCATCAAGAAATAGCTGGGTAATCGCCAGTTCCCTCAGGCCATGGCGTTAATAATTCAAAGCCATCATCTGTCACCGCAACCATATGCTCCCATTGAGCTGATAGGGACTTATCTTGTGTAACAACAGTCCATCCATCATTTAGCTCTTTTACGTATGGTTTACCTGCATTCACCATAGGTTCAATCGTAAAGACCATGCCTTTTTTCAAAACCATGCCTTGACCTTTTTGGCCATAATGCAGAATATTCGGTTGCTCGTGATAAACACGGCCAATTCCATGCCCACAGTATTCACGAACAATACTATAACCTTCACGATGTGCAACGGATTGAATGGCAAATCCAATATCACCCAATGTCGCGCCTGGCTTTACTGTACGAATCCCTGCTAGCATTGCTGTATAAGTTGTATTCACAAGTTTTTTAGCCTCAGGGCTAACTTGACCTACAAAATACATTCGACTTGTATCACCGAAATAGCCATCTTTAATAACGGCAACGTCAATATTTAAAATGTCACCCTCTTGCAAAATCTTTTTTGCTGAAGGAATGGCATGACAAACTTCTTCATTTACAGAAATGCAGGTCGTTTTGGTAAAGCCGTGATATCCAACATTTGCAGGAATAACTTGCAATGTATTTACAATATAATCATTACAAATGTCGTCTAAATACTCCGTACTGACGCCCGGCTTTATATAAGGTCCTATCATTTCTAAAACTTGTGCCGCTAAACGCCCTGAGATACGAAGTTTCTCAATGTCTTGTTCCGTTTTGATGGTCACAGTAGAAGCTCTCATTCGAGATATTCCTTATTAAAAAAATCAAAAATAAAAATACAGATCATATATCTATATCTGTTCTATTTAGCGTTTATCAATAGTTGTACGCTTTAGCTATAAATTGTTCAATCCTTTCAGAATTGAATCTAATCACTATTTTACATTTAATTCCGACTATGGGGATAGGAAAAAAGTATAAAAACTCCCATTTTTTTAGTTTTAAAACCTTTTCAACAAATTAAGTTTACCAATGCTAATCCTATGATTTTAATAATTTCTTTTTAGTCAAAAATAAACCAATTTTCACATAAAATTAGTTTCAAATGACTACATTTATGTTCTAGAATTCGCACTTTTATTTTATTCCTCCCTGTTTTATGAACCATCTTCGTACAGGAGATATTATTGCTTTAGGTTTTATGACCTTCGCACTTTTTATTGGTGCGGGTAATATTATTTTTCCTCCCATTGTTGCTCAACAAGCTGGTGAGCACGTATGGCTAGCTGCATTTGGATTTTTGATCACCGCAGTAGGTCTACCAGTCATTACGATTATGGCTTTGTCGAGAATGCAAGGCTCTATTGAAATTATCAGCTCCCCCTTAGGTCGTTTCGCAAGTTTATTGCTCACTATCGTTTGTTATTTGTCTGTTGGTCCACTCTTTGCCACACCTCGAACAGCAACGGTTTCTTATGAAATTGGTTTTGCACCCTATTTCGGAACATCTAGTAGCAGTTTATTTATCTATAGCGTTATTTATTTTGCTTTAGTAACAGCTGTTTCTTTATATCCAAACAAACTTTTAGATACAGTCGGTCACGTACTTGCCCCTTTAAAAATATTTGCACTTGCAATACTTGGTATTGCTGCAATTGTGATTCCAACGGGCTACATCTCACCGCCAATTAACAAATATGTTTCAAGTCCAGTTTCAGAAGGCTTCGTAAATGGTTATCTAACCATGGATACTTTGGGCGCATTGGTATTTGGTATTGTCATTATTCAAGCTATTCAATCACGCGGTGTCACTGACTCGAAACTGATCACGAAGTACGCAATTATCGCCAGTTTGATTGCAGGCGTTGGTTTAACACTTGTTTATATCAGTTTATTTAAACTTGGCTTAGGAAGTCATGAATTTGCAGCAAATGCTGACAACGGTGCAATCATCCTACATGCTTATGTACAACATGCATTTGGTGATTTAGGTTCGCTATTCCTCACAGGTCTAATCTTTCTTGCATGTATGGTTACAGCAATTGGTTTAACTTGCGCATGTGCTGAATATTTTACTGAGCTTACAGGCTTACCTTATAAACTTCTCGTTTTCATTCTAATCGGCTTCTCTTTAGTAATCTCAAACTTAGGTTTGACTAAATTGATTGCAGTTTCAGTACCTGTCCTTAGTGCAATCTATCCTCCAGCGATTGTCGTGATCATGTTGAGCTTTTTCTGGAAACGTTGGAATAAACCATCATTAGTTGTTGGTTCAGTTACTGCTGTCGCTTTTCTATTCGGTATCATCGAGGCGATTAAAGCAGCTGGTTTCACTGAGCAATTACCACAATTTATTGCCCATTTACCATTGAATGAACAAAACCTCGCTTGGTTATTACCTTCACTGGCTGTTTTGTTTATTTCGATTGTGATTGATCGAGCGATTAAACAAAAAGTTAAAACGATTTGTCGTTAAAATAATGTTTTACCCAAACATGATTTTAGCTATACAAAAGATGTTCTTTTACCCAATGTTCATTTTTTGTTTACGACAAATCTTTTTTTAATTTTAGTCTTTTAAGCACAATTTAAGTTTTTAAGCAGAAATTAGCTAGAATCCGATCTTTACTAAACTTTTCAAAATGTAAAATTTCTGCATTATATTTAAAATAAAAATAGCATAAATTCACTAAAAAAATAGTTAAACACTATAGAAATCAATACATTCATAAATTTATTTAAAAAATAGTCAGTATACCTATTGAAATACTTAGAAATTAGCAGTACAACTTTAAGAATAATTCTGACAAAAATGATTTGGTTTTTTGTCATCACGACACAAGGAGGGATGGAGATGTTATCATTACATTTCAACAAGCAAGTCTTCATTAACACTCTGAAGGCTAACGATTCAATCGTATATGCAATAACACCGCTAGCACTGATGGCCACGTTGTTATTTCAAGGCACAATTAAAGGTAATCTCAAACCTGAATATTTTGCTTATGCGCTGATTGTTTCTGTTGCCTTTTGTACGTGGGGGATTGTCGATCGTAAGTTTCGACAGATGAGCGCCCAGCGCCAAAAAGTTTCTGTAGGGAAAATGGATGAGTAATCATCCATTTTTTAATTCCAAAAACTAAAAATAGTTCCAAACAATAAAAGCCCTGTAGCACCCAGCTCTACTACAATTAAACCTAACATCATAATTGTCATACACCAGCCCGGAAGCGTCCATTTTCCTAATTGATGTGGCTGTTTAAATTGGTTAGTTGTATCTTTTAAACACCCATGAACGATATAAATTAAAATCGACATTGAGAAAAAGAAAAGATTTGCAACCACACAGAACAGACTTAATTCATTTGATAGAATCGTAAAAGAGCTCAGTACAGCTAAAATCAAACTTGCTGCTGCGTATAAAAGACTACTGCGATGAGCAATGTCAACATAGTAATGTGCTCGTGCCAGATCAGAATTTCGAATTTGATAGTATTTCCAGACGCCAGTAATCATTCCAACCCAAAGAAAGATCCCACTAAAAACAATTGCCAATTCGGTTGCAGTTGTTAAAACCAACATCTCGTATCCTACATGTTTCTTTTTTTAAAACGGTATATTACATAATTTTTGACTTTTTAGTCATTAAATAATCAAGTTTCTTTTTGGAACTAATGTACAGTAGAAAAATACAAACACAAGAGTATTACTTGATGAATACCTTTGAATCTCTATGGATTAGCTGTAAAGATGGCTACCAACTTGCTGCACAGTATTATCCAACGGAAAAATCTACCAAAGAATTTCCTATTTTGATTTGCCCTGCAACTGGAATCACAAAAAACTTTTATCATGCTTTTGCCGAATGGTTAAATCAGCAAGGCTACAATGTATTAAGTTTTGACTTTCGTGGTATTGGACAGTCCCTACATGGAAAATTAAAAGACTCGAATGCAAGTATTAATGATTGGGGGCAATTAGACATCCCTGCTGCGATTGAAGTACTTTTAAATCGAACACAATCGGAAAAGGTCATTATCATTGGACATAGTGCGGGTGGACAATTACTTGGAATCAATCCACATTACAATAAAGTAGCCAAAGTTCTCGCAATCGCTGGATCAACTGGACATGTCAAAGGGCTAAAAGGCAAAACAAAGCTCCTTGCACCACTGATGTTTAACGTGATCTTTCCTATTTCAAGTTTTGTAAAAGGATATGGTGCAACCCAATTCATCGGAATGGGTGAAAACCTACCTAAAAATGTTGCAAAACAATGGGCTGAATTTTGTAGTAAACCTGGTTATATAATGAATGCGATTGGAAAAACTATTTTTGATGACTATCATCAAGAAATTCAAATTCCAATCACATCTTTCTGGGCAACAGATGACGAGATTGCAACAGAAACCAATGTACAAGATCTTTTGCGCTTATATCCGAATGCCCAGACAAAATTTATTGAACTCAACCCTCACAAATATGGATATAAGCAAATCGGACACATGGCGATGTTCAAAAAGTCTCATCATAAGCTATGGGCACTATTAGAAAAGGAATTATCGATTTAGTTTTGATTCACCATAAAGTTTTACGCTTTGCGCATCTAAACCTGTAATCCTGTTTAGATGCGCTTTTTTATTGAAGAAATTGAGGCATGAAATTTCTTGTTTAAGCAAATTTATGATTTATAAGATATTCATTAAAATAACTAAAGATTGGTTAATAAAACTACACTCGTATAATTTTGAAACTTTTAATTGTTAAAAAAACTCCTAAAAATGTGATAAAGAATGTATTTATTCATCTTATAAATGAAGTTTAACAAGCCACTTTTTAACCAACCGTTTAAACCAAAGTGCTGTATTAACAGTCATTTATTTTATGAATGAATTTATTTAATTATTTTATGACATTTGAGACAGAATTTTTTTATAAAAAAGTCACGTCATAATTTGTATTTATTTTCTACAATACACTTGTTCCGAACAGTAGCTAAGATGCAAAACTTAAGGTACATCATTGGGGGCAAATGCATAGGTAAAATCATCATAAATAACATTTTTATATGTTTTTTCGATAATTTACTTATACATAATAAAGATAGCAATAGAGCTTCTTTAAGGAAGATTTGTTATAAATGGAATGGTAGAAAATTCAAGTTTTATTGTCTTTTCTAACAGGTATTATAGACATTTCATGGAATCTAAGAGCTAGGTTTTCTAACTCACCGTAACAAGCATAGGAAATATGTAGATGCCTAAAAAATATGCGCGTTTTTTACCTACAGCCGAATCATTTAACTTAGAAGACTTCCCTTTTTACTGGATTTCTCAAGTAAATGCTCAGTACGTGCAAAACATCGATAACGTACTTAAGAAGTATGGTTTAGACAATTCTCGCCGCCGTATTTTACTTGCATTGAACGTAAAACCTCATGCAAGCGTTTCTGAACTTTCAGATATGGTAATTTCCAAAATGTCGACAACGACAAAAATCGTTTATCGTTTGAAAGATGAAGGCTATATCGAGACTTATTCGTGTAAGGAAGATGGGCGTATTACCCGTGTTCATTTAACAGAAAAAGGTCAAGAAATGATAGTTAAGATCAATGATTTGACGTCTGTAATTCTAGAACAGTCTTTTGATGGTTTAACACCATTACAAATTGAAAAAACAATGGAAATTTTACGTCATATGTTTAAAAATCTTGCTCGCTAAGTCATTTAAACATAATAAAAAANA
>NZ_BAEB01000039.1:0-267 GCF_000241225.1 Acinetobacter sp. NBRC 100985
CATCTGTAACAACAACGCTCGCATCCACCGTTAAGTCTGGGTCTGCTGCTAAGTCACTACCCGCAACATCCACTGTCCACGTTCCGTCTGCCGCAAGTGTGGTGCTGTAGTCCACGCCATTCACGCTGACTGTTACCGCATCACCTGCCGTGAATTCACCTGTCACCGTACCTGTCACTGGAACTGTGCTGCCTGCTTCTGCTGCATTTAAGATGTTGTCCGCTGTAATTGGATCAATCACCACTGCTGTTGCTGGATCAACAACGG